>NZ_DEYR01000034.1:0-63898 GCF_002364635.1 Pseudomonas sp. UBA3153 | reverse complement strand
CGTGGCGCGCGCCATCGACGCCTGCGTGACGCCGATCGTCAGCGCCGTCGGTCACGAGACCGACGTGTCGATCGCCGACTTCGTCGCCGACGTGCGCGCGCCGACGCCTTCAGCCGCCGCCGAACTGCTCGCCCCGCACAGCGCCGACCTGCGCCTGCGCCTCGACGGCCTGCGTCGCCGCCTGCTGCTGCGCATGCAGGATCGCCTGCACCGCGATGCCCAGCGCCTGGAGCACCTGGCGCGCCGCCTGCGTCATCCGGGCGAACGCCTGCTGCAGCAATCGCAGCGCATCGACGATCTGGAACAACGCCTGAGCCGGGCCCTGGAACGGCGTCTGGCGATCTCCCACGAACGCCTGGCGCGCCTGGAGACACGGCTCGCCGCGCAGCATCCGGGACGCGCGCTGACCTTGCTGCGCCAGCGTCTGGAACACCTGCAGTCGCGTCTGCCGCGGGCGATGAACGACGCCCTCCGGCAACGGCGCCAGAACCTTCATGCGCTGGCGCAGACACTCAACGTGGTCAGCCCGCTGGCCACCCTCGGCCGCGGTTATTCGATACTCCTCGACGATCGCGGCAAGGCGATCCGCGCCGCCGCGCAGACCCACCCCGGCCAACGCCTGAAGGCGCGCCTGGGCGATGGCGAGCTGGAAGTCCGGGTGGAAGACAACCACCTGGAACAGGTGACCCTGCCGCTGCTCTGAGTTACTCGACCTTCTCCGCGCGGCTCCGGCCGCGCCTCCACCAGGAATCCCCGATGCCCCGCGTACTGCTGATGCTGTTCGCCCTGATCCTCGCACTGCCCGTACAGGCCGAGGGCTTCGTCAGTCGCCTGTTGAACAAGCCGGTGCCCGGCGGCTTGGCGGTGGTGCCGCTGGGCGAGCAGGCGCAGGCGCCACGGGCCAGCTACCTGGGCAAGCCGGTGCTGGTGGTGAAGGAAGACAACCGCTGGATCGCCATCGTCGGCATCCCGCTGACCGCCAAGCCCGGCGCACAGTCGCTCAGGCTCGAAGGCTCGGGGCGCACGCTGGCGTTCCAGGTCGGCGCCAAGCACTACAAGGAACAGCGCATCACCCTGAAGAACACCCGCCAGGTCAATCCGCTGGCCGAGGACCTGATCCGCATCGACCGCGAGCTGGCCGAACAGAACCGCGCCTACGACAACTTCGCCGCGCGCCAGCCGAGCAACCTGCTGTTCGACAAGCCGGTGGACGGGCCGCTGTCGTCGCCCTTCGGCCTGCGCCGGTTCTTCAATGGCGAGGAGCGCAACGCCCACTCCGGGCTGGACTTCGCGGTGCCCGCCGGCACGCCGATCAAGGCGCCAGCGGCCGGCAAGGTGACCCTGGTCGGCAACCTGTTCTTCAACGGCAACACGGTGTTCGTCGACCATGGCCAGGGCCTGATCAGCATGTTCTGCCACCTGTCGAAGATCGACGTGAAGGTCGGCGACGAAGTCCCGCGCGGCGGCGTGGTCGGCCGCGTCGGCTCCACGGGGCGCGCTACCGGCCCGCACATGCACTGGAACGTCAGCCTCAACGGCGTGCGCGTCGACCCGGCGATCTTCATCGGCGCGTTCAAACCCTGAGCGCCCAGGCCATCGAACCGCCCTGGCGGTCTAGAGCGACGCGTAGGCTTAGCGCGACACCTGCAGGCGAAACACGCGGACTACCGCGACGGCGATCGCCGTATCCGTGCGCGTCAGGACGCCTTGCGCAGGGAGATGTAGGCGAAGTTTTCCATGGCCGCGGCGAGGCGCGCGCCGGTCTCCTCCAGTTGCGCCACCAGGGCTTGGTCAGGCGCATGGAACAGCCAGCTGGTCTCTCCCGCCTGGGCCGCCAGGCCGTCGCGGCGAACGCGCTCGCAGGCCTGCTGGAAGGCGCGCATGTCCGGCAGGTAGGCGGCGAAGCCGTCGCCCTTGAGTGCCATGGTGCGGATGCCCAGTAATGAGCAGATCGCCACCTTGTCGGCGATTTCATCGCGATCGGCCTGGCGCGAGCGCTCGATCAGCTCGGCCAGTTGCAGGTCAACCAGATGGCCGCCGTGAATCAGCACCGGCCCCTCCTCCCAGGCCTCACTCGGGCACTCCTTGAGCGCGGTGCGCAGAGGAATGTGCGGGTTGATTTCCATCGGGTAGATCCGGCACACCAGCGGCCGCCGGTCATAAATGGCGCAGCGCATGTCGGCGCCCAGGTTCCGGCACGCGCCGACGTTGTAGGCCGCGAAGGTAACTGACACGTGGGCATCCACGGAACCGCAGCGAACGGCCAGAGAACGCCGCTGTGCGTGCTCGCGCTGGGCCGCCGGCAAGCGGCGGTCGCCATCGAGAAAGCCCTCGACCAGCACGATCAGCACACCGCCGTCCTCGGCCCACTGGCGGGCTTCGTCGAGGGTCAACGGAACGTGGTGGTCCTGGCAGCACTTGCCGCAGCCGGCACAGGAGAATCGGGTCGTCATTACGCACACCTGTGATCGGGCGACTGAAAACCGTCGCATTGGAGACGAGAACCCTTTCAGCACTATATGTGCCAGGTGCCCATCAGGCATGGGTCAGCGGGGCAACGCGCTACGCCTCACTCGCCCCGGCCCTTCGCCGGCGCCGCCCCATCGACCTTTTCCAGCCGGTAGATGTCGCCGATCAGGCAGGCCTTGGGGCATGCCGTTGTCGATGGCGACGATCTTGTCCAGCCGGGTCAGCGAGCCGCCGGTGGTGCTGTAGCCGATGCGGTTGCCGGACTCGAGGTTGTAGCAGGGATTGGAGAAGATAATCAGGAAGTTGCGCCCGACGCCGCTGTCCAGCGTGATGTGGTGGGTGTCGAGGTACTGCCAGCCGCTGATGTGAAGCCGAGGATCGATCCACCGCCTCGCCCTGGCGCAAGCCCAGCAGTGCGAGGCGCTGTTCGAGGGGCAGCGGCTCGTCGCGGTAGGGCCGCTGGGCGCAGGCGGCGAGCAGGCACAGCAGACCGGCGAGGCAAAGAATATTCAGGCGGTTCATGCAGCGCTCTGGATGAGTGACTTCGTTAATGGGCGACAACAGCCGCGCGTACGACGAAGATAGCGGATAACGCCCGCACGATGCGCGCATGCACCAGTCGAACAACAACATCCTCCCAGGGAGCTTTGCATGATCACCGTCCACCACCTGAACAACTCGCGCTCGCAGCGCATCCTCTGGCTGCTCGAGGAAACCGGCACCGAGTACGAGATCAAACGCTACCAGCGCGACCCGCAGACGATGCTGGCGCCGCCCGAACTGCGCGCGATACATCCGCTGGGCAAGTCGCCGGTGATCACCGATGGCGAGCTGACCCTGGCCGAGTCCGGGGCCATCGTCGAATACCTCGCCTGCCGCTATGGCGACTGGCTGCTGCCGGCCGCGGGCTCGCCCGAGCGCCTGCGCTGCACCTACTGGCTGCACTTCGCGGAAGGCTCGGCGATGCCGCCGCTGCTGCTCAAGCTGGTGTTCGACAAGATGGAGACGGCGCCGATGCCGTTCTTCGCCAAGCCCATCGCGCGCGGCATCGCCGGCAAGGTGAAGGGCGCCTTCATCGAGCCGCAACTGCGGCGCAACCTGGATTACCTGGAAAGCGAACTGGGCAAGAGCGAATGGTTCGCCGGCGACGCCTTCAGCGCCGCCGACATTCAGATGAGTTTCCCGCTGGAAGCGGCCGCCTCGCGCGGCGGGCTGGATGCCAGCCGGCCCCGGCTCAAGGCCTTCCTCGAACGCATCCACGCACGCCCCGCCTACCGGCGCGCCCTGGAGCGTGGCGGCGAGTACGCCTACGCCGAGTGATCGCCCCGGCGCGTCGCGGCGCTGCTGCGACGCGCTATGCCTTCGCAATAATTCTGCATTTCAAGCGCAAGGCTTGGCTAAAAATATAGAAAAAATTCTTCTGGCGCGCTTTTCTATCGTTTTTTTCAACTTCCTTGCCATAAGCATCCACGCTGATTAGTGTGGCCCCATGCCGAACGATCAAACCCTCCTGCTGCTTCGCCAACTCGCCTGCCTGAGCCTGGTCAGTCCGCGACTGCGTCGCTTCCTCTGATCGACGCCCGCAACCTCTCCGGCCGGTTGGCCAACCCACGATTTCAGGAACGCCCCATGAGCATGCTCAAAGATCCGTCGCACAAGTACCGCCCCTTCACGCGCATCGATATCCCCGACCGTACCTGGCCGGACAAGATCATCGACAAGGCGCCGATCTGGCTGTCCACCGACCTGCGCGACGGCAACCAGTCGCTGATCGAGCCGATGGACGCCGAGAAGAAGATGCGCTTCTTCAAGTGCCTGGTCGCCGTGGGCCTGAAGGAAATCGAAGTGGGCTTCCCGTCCGCCTCGCAGACCGATTTCGACTTCGTCCGCGAGCTGATCGAAGGCGGCCACATCCCGGACGACGTGACCATCCAGGTGCTGACCCAGGCGCGTGACGACCTCATCGAGCGCACCTTCGAGTCCCTAAAGGGCGCCAAGAAGGCCATCGTCCACTACTACAACGCCTGCGCGCCTAGCTTCCGCAAGATCGTCTTCAACCAGGACAAGGCCGGCGTCAAAGCCATCGCCGTGGCCGCCGGCACCACCATCAAGCGCCTGGCCGCCGCCGCGCCGGACACCCAGTGGGGCTTCGAGTACTCGCCGGAAGTGTTCAGCAGCACCGAGATCGACTTCGCGGTCGAGGTGTGCAACGCGGTGATCGAGGTGTTCCAGCCGACCCCGGCGAACCCGTTGATCCTCAACCTGCCGGCCACCATCGAGTGCGCCACGCCGAACAACTACGCCGACCAGATCGAATGGTTCGGCCGTCACGTCGACCGCCGCGACAGCGTGCTGATCAGCGTGCACACCCACAATGATCGTGGCACCGGCGTCGCCGCTTCGGAGCTGGCGGTGATGGCCGGCGCCGATCGCGTAGAAGGCTGCCTGTTCGGCAACGGCGAGCGCACCGGCAACGTCTGCCTGGTGACCCTGGCGCTGAACCTCTACACCCAGGGCGTCGACCCGCGGCTGGACTTCTCCGACATCGACGCGGTGCGCAAGGTGGTCGAGGACTGCAACCAGTTGCCGGTGCACCCGCGCCACCCCTACGTTGGCGACCTGGTGCACACCGCGTTCTCTGGTTCGCACCAGGATGCCATCCGCAAGGGCTTCGCCCAGCAGAAGGAAGGCACCCTCTGGGAAGTGCCGTACCTGCCGATCGATCCGGCCGACATCGGCCGCGATTACGAGGCGGTGATCCGGGTGAACAGCCAGTCCGGCAAGGGCGGCATCACCTTCCTCCTCGAGCAGGAGTACGGCATCAGCCTGCCGCGCCGCATGCAGATCGAGTTCAGCCAGGTGGTGCAGGGCGAGACCGACCGCCTCGGCCTGGAGATGACCGCCAAGCAGATCCACCAGTTGCTTGAGCGCGAATACCTGCAGACCAGCGCGCCTTACGCACTCAAGAGCCATCGCCTGCAGGAAGAGAACGGCACCAGCGCGGTCGACCTCGACGTGCTGGTCGACGGCGAAGCCCGGCACCTGCACGGCATCGGCAAGGGTCCGCTGGAAGCCCTGGTGTCCGCCCTACCGGTCAAGGTGGAAATCATGGACTACCACGAGCACGCCATCGGCGCCGGCGCCAACGCCAAGGCCGCGTCCTACATCGAGATCCGTCTCGATGGCGAACGCCCGCTGCACGGCATCGGCATCGACGAGAACATCACCACGGCGAGCTTCCGCGCGCTGTTCAGCGCCCTCAACCGCGCGGTGAAACAGGCCGGGCAGAAGCACCGCGCCGCCTGATCCGGCGCGCTGTAACGCAAAAGGGATGCTTCGGCATCCCTTTTTCGTTGCCGTCGCTGCCGAGATGCTGCAGCCCTCTCTCGGACGATCAGGCAACGACCGAGCAGCTCTGAGCAACCGATTGGCGCGGCATCTGCCGTAGGCTTTGCCTTTGACCATCCGCAAGAGGAACCCGACATGATCAAGACCTTCGGCTATGCCGCCCAGAACCCCAGCGCCACCCTTGCGCCGTACTCGTTCCAGCGCCGCGAAGTCGGTGCCGACGACGTGCAGATCGACATCCTCTACTGCGGCGTCTGCCACTCCGACCTGCACACCGCGCGCAACGAATGGAAGAACACCCTCTACCCGTCCGTGCCCGGCCACGAGATCGTCGGCAAGGTGGTCGCCGTCGGCGCCAACGTGAAGAACTTCAAGGTCGGCGATACCGCCGGCGTCGGCTGCATGGTGGACAGTTGCCAGTCCTGCCCGTCCTGTGGCGAAGGCTTGGAGCAGTACTGCGAGAACGGTTTCACTGGCACCTACAACGGTCCAGTATTCGGCGGCGAGAACACCTTCGGCGGCTACTCGGACAACATCGTGGTCAACCAGAAGTTCGTTCTGCGCATCAGCCACAGCGACAACCTGGCCGCGGTGGCGCCGCTGCTCTGCGCCGGCATCACCACCTACTCGCCGCTGCGCCAGTGGAACGTCAAGCACGGCGACAAGGTTGGCGTGGTCGGCCTCGGCGGCCTTGGCCACATGGCCGTGAAGATCGCCGCGGCGATGGGCGCGCACGTGGTGCTGTTCACCACCTCGCCGAACAAGCGTGAAGACGCCTTGCGCCTGGGCGCCGCCGAAGTGGTGGTGTCGAAGAACGCGGACGAGATGGCGGCCCATGCCAATAGCTTCGACTTCATCCTCAACACCGTGGCCGCGCCGCACAACCTCGACGCCTTCCTTGGCCTGCTCAAGCGCGACGCGACCATGACCCTGGTCGGTGCCCCGGAAACGCCGCATCCGTCGCCGGAGGTGTTCAGCCTGATCTTCAAGCGTCGTCGCCTGGCCGGCTCGCTGATCGGCGGCATCGCCGAGACCCAGGAGATGCTCGACTTCTGCGCCGAGCACGGCATCGTCTCGGACATCGAGATGATCGCGATGCAGGACATCAACGAAGCCTACGAGCGCATGCTCAAGAGCGATGTGAAGTACCGTTTCGTGATCGACATGGCGACGCTGAAGGAAGCCGGAAAGGCCGCCTGAGTTCCAACTGCGGTGCGCACGGCGCACCCTACGATCCAGCAAACGGCGCCAGCGGGGCGCCGTTTTTGTAGGGTGCGCCGCGCGCACCGTCTCGCACCTATTCGAGGTGAAAGGCGTCGGCATCCCGATAGGCCGGGAAACGCTCGCGATAGGCATGCAGCTCGGCCGCCGACAGGGCGATGCGGAACACGCCGTCGGCATCGTGGGCATCCAGCAGGCAATCGCCCTGGAAGTCCAGCACCTGGCTGTCGCCGCTGTAGGCGTGCCCCTTGCCGTCTTCGCCGATGCGGTTCACCGCCGCCACGTAGCAGAGGTTCTCGATCGCCCGCGCCGGCAGCAGACGGTTCCAGTGCTGCCGGCGCGCCGCAGGCCAGTTGGCGACGTACAGCAGCAGGTCGGTATCGTGCGGGTCGCGGCTCCACACCGGGAAGCGCAGGTCGTAGCAGACCAGCGGGCGCACCCGCCAGCCCTTGAGTTCGAACAGCACCTGGCGCTCGCCCGGGGTGTAGTGCTGGTGCTCGCCCGCCATGCGGAACAGATGGCGTTTGTCGTAGTGCAGCAGTTCGCCGTCCGGCGTTGCCCAGAGCAGCCGGTTGCGGTGAAACCCGGAGGCATCGCGCACGATCAGGCTGCCGGTCACGACCGCATCCAGGCGCTGCGCCTGTTCGCGCAGCCAGACGCTGGTGGCGCCGTCCTCGGGCTCGGCCAGGTGCTCGGAATGCATCGAGAAGCCGGTGCTGAACATCTCCGGCAGGACGATCAGGTCGGCGCCGCGCGCCTGCTCCAGCCGCGCCTCGAAATGCGCGCGGTTGGCCTCCGGGTCGTGCCAGGCCAGGGTGGTCTGGATCAGGGCCAGTTCGAGGTGTTCCTGCTTGCTCATGCGATGCTCCTTTTGCGTAGGACGCGGATGCTTCTGGCGCATCGATCCAGGATTGGAGTGAATGCACGGTGCGCATGGCGCACCCTACGAACGGCTCAGATCGCGCTGAGCCGCCGCGCGGCCTCGCGCAGGGTTTCCTCGCGCTTGGCGAAGCAGAAGCGCACCAGGCGCAGGTCGCTGGGGGCGGACTGGTAGAACACCGAGATCGGGATGGCCGCGACGCCGTGTTCGCGGGTCAGCCATTCGGCCATCTGCACATCGTCGAGGTCCGGGCGGATCGCCGAATAGTCGACCAGCTGGAAATAGGTGCCGGCCGCCGGCGTGAAGACGAAACGCGAGTCGGCCAGCAGGTCGCAGAACAGGTCGCGCTTGGCCTGGTAGAAGGCCGGCAACTCGCTGACGTGCTCCGGGTGTTCGGCCATGAAATCCGCCAGGGCGTACTGCAACGGGGTCACGCCGCAGAAACTGACGTACTGGTGGACCTTGCGCAGCTCGGCGCTGAGCGCCGGCGGCGCCACCACGTAGCCGGTCTTCCAGCCGGTGACGTGGTAGGTCTTGCCGAAGGAGCTGACCACGAAGGCGCGCGCGTACAGTTCGTCGTGGGACAGCACGCTGGCGTGGGCGACGCCGTCGAATACCAGGTGCTCATAGACCTCGTCGCTGAGCAGGTAGAGGTCACGGCCGCGGATCAGCTCGGCGAGGCGGTCGAGGTCGGCCCGGCCGATCAGCGAACCACTGGGATTGTGCGGCGTGTTCAGCACGATCAGCCGGGTACGCGCGTTCAGCGCGCGCTCCAGCGCCGCCCAGTCGAGGGTGAATTCGGGCGCCTGCAGTTGCAGGTGCACGCAACGGCCACCGGCCAGCTCCACGGAAGGCTCGTAGCTGTCGTAGCAGGGGTCGAAGACGATGACCTCATCGCCCGGGCGCACCAGGGCCTGGATCGCGCAGAAGATCGCCTGGGTCGCGCCGGGGGTGATGGTCACCTCGCTGTCGGCGTCGACCGTGCGGCCGTAAAGGGTGCCGATCTTCGCCGCGACCTGCTCACGCAACGCCGGCAACCCGGTCATCGGCGCGTACTGGTTGTGGCCGCTGGCGATATGCCGGCCGACCGCCTCGCGCAGCGCCTCGGGGCCGTCGTAGTCGGGAAAGCCCTGGGACAGGTTGATCGCCCCGGTCTGCGCGGCGAGCTGCGACATGCGGGTAAAGATGGTTGTGCCGACGTGGGGCAGTTTGCTGACGATCATGGTGGCTATCTGGACGGGGCCGGGATGGGTCGCGGGGACCGGGCAGGCAAGAATAGCCGATGCCGGCGGGCGGATTCGAGGCCGTCATCGATAAGCGCCGGCGAAGGCGTAGACTCTTTGCCAATCGCCCGCGCTGTCCTATCCTGCGCGCCCCACGCCGGCGGAGAGCCCAGCATGACCCGCATGATTCCCACGCCATCGCCCTGGAACGAGATTCGCGCGGAGGCCGAACACGCCAGCACCCGCGAGCCGGCCCTGTCCGCCATCCTGCAGCACGCGCTACTCGCCCACGAAAGCTTCGGCACGGCGCTGGCGCACCGCGTCGCCCAGGGCCTGGCATCGGGAACCCAGCAGGAAGCCGCGCTGGCGGAACGTTTCGCCCTGCTCCACCGCGAGGAGCCGGCGCTCGCCGAAGCCGCCTGGCAGGACCTGCAGGCCACCGTCAGCCGCGACCCGGCGTTCGAGTCGATGCTCGAGGTGTTCCTCTTCTCCAAGGGATTTCTCGCCTTGCAGGCGTACCGCCTCGCGCACCGGCTGCACCTCGACGGCAACCGCCTGCTGTCGATGTTCATCCAGTCGCGCAGCAACGAACGCCTGGCCATCGACATCAACCCGGCCAGCCGCATCGGCCGGGGGATCATGTTCGATCACGGCAGCGGCATCGTCATCGGCGAAACCGCGGTGGTCGGGGACAACGTCTCGATCCTGCAGGGCGTGACCCTCGGCGGCACCGGCAAGGAATGCGGCGATCGACACCCCAAGGTGCGCTGCGGCGTGATGATCGGCGCCGGGGCGAAGATCCTCGGCAACATCGAGATAGGCGAAGGCGCCAAGGTCGGCGCCGGCAGCGTGGTGCTGGCCAACGTGGCGGCGCACACCACCGTGGTCGGCAACCCGGCGCGCCGGGTAGGCACGCCGCGCCACGAGCAGCCGGCGCTGGACATGGACCAGTCGTTCGATCAGGACAGCTGAGGCGCCAGGACGGCGCCTCGTTCGGGCAGGAGCGGCAGGCGTCCGCCTGCAGAAGCATCAGCGCTTCTTGTCGCGACGCTTCTTCTCGGCCTTCTTGTGGTGGCTCATCAGGCGGCGCTTCTTGTTCACTTGGCGATCGGTGAGGGTGTTCTTGTTGCCCTCGTAGGGGTTGTCGCCGCCCTTGTACTCGATGCGGATCGGCGTGCCGACCAGTTTCAGCACGCGGCGGAAGGTGTTTTCCAGGTAGCGCGTGTAGGACTTCGGCACCGCGTCCACCTGGTTGCCGTGGATAACGATCAGCGGCGGGTTGGCACCGCCGAGGTGGGCGTAGCGCAGCTTGATACGGCGCCCGCTGACCATCGGCGGCTGGTGCTCCTGCACCGCGTCCTCGAGGATCTGCGTCAGTCGGTTGGTCGGCCAGCGGGTGATCGCCGAGGTGAACGAGGCCTGCACCGACTTGTACAGGTTGCCGACGCCGGTGCCGTGCAGCGCGGAGATGAAGTGGATGTCAGCATAGTCGACGAAGAACAGCCGGCGCTCCAACTCGGTCTTCACGTAGTCGCGCTCGCCCGGCTCCATGCCGTCCCACTTGTTCAACGCGATCACCAGCGCCCGACCGGACTCGATGGCGAAGCCGAGCAGGTTGAGGTCGTGGTCGACCACGCCTTCGCGGGCATCCATGACGAAGATCACCACGTTGGCGTCCTTGATCGCCTGCAGCGTCTTCACTACCGAGAACTTCTCGACTTCCTCGTGGATCTTGCCGCGCTTGCGCACGCCGGCGGTGTCGATCAGCGTGTACTTCTCGTCGTTGCGCTCGAAGGGGATGTAGATGCTGTCGCGGGTGGTGCCGGGCTGGTCATAGACCACCACACGGTCTTCGCCGAGCATGCGGTTGACCAGCGTCGACTTGCCCACGTTGGGCCGGCCGATGATGGCGATCTTGATGCCGTCCTTCTCGCTCGGGCCGGGAATACGCTTGGCTTCCTCGCCTTCGGCGACGTCCTCGTCGAGGGCGTTCTCTTCCTCGTTGCGGGCGAAGTCGCCCAGCGCCACTTCGAGCATCTGGGTGATGCCGCGACCGTGCGCGCCGGCAATCGGCAACGCCTCGCCGAGGCCCATCGGGGCGAACTCGGCCCGGGCGATGTCCGGGTCGATGTTGTCGACCTTGTTCACCACCAGGTAGCTGCGCTTGTTGCGCTTGCGCAGGTGCTCGCCAATCATCTGGTCGCCGGCGGTCAGCCCGGCACGGGCGTCGACCAGGAATAGCACGACATCGGCTTCCTCGATGGCCAGCAGCGACTGCTCGGCCATCTTCTCGTCGATGCCCTCTTCGTCGCCGGAAATGCCGCCGGTGTCGACCAGGATGTAGCTGCGCCCTTCCCACTTGGCTTCGCCGTACTGACGATCGCGGGTCAGGCCCGACAGGTCACCGACGATCGCGTCGCGGGTGCGGGTCAGGCGGTTGAACAGGGTCGACTTGCCCACGTTGGGGCGGCCCACCAGGGCGATTACCGGAACCATTGGCTCCTCCAGCGTTGAATCTACGAAAACACGTCGGCCGCTGCGGGGGCAGCGGCCGACGAAAAGTTAAGCACAGCGACCGGCAAATGCCGGCCCGCCGCAGGTCAGCGGATTTTCATCGCGACCAGTTTGCCGCTGTTGCCGAAGGCATACAGCGTGTCGCCGACGACCAGCGGGCGGACGCGCAAGCCGTCGCTGTCAATGCGCTCGCGAGCGACGAAGCGCCCATCGACCTGGCTGAGCAGGTGCAGGTAGCCCTCGATGTCGCCGACCGCGACATAGCTGGAGAACACCGCCGGCGCCGACAGCTCGCGACGGGCCAGGGAGTCGTTGCTCCACAGCGCCGAGGTCGAGCGCTCGTCGATGCCTTCGACGGTGCCGCTGGCCTGGCTCACGTAGACGCTGCCGAAACCTTCGGCGACGCCGACGTAGCTGGACGCATCGCGCTGCCAGAGCACCCGGCCGGTCTGCAGGTCGAGACCGGCCAGGCGACCCTGGTAGGTGACGACGTACAGCGTGTTGCCCGAGAGCAGCAGGCCGCCGTCGATGTCGACCACGCGATCCAGCTCGGAACGGCCCTGCGGCACGGCTACGCGCTGTTCCCAGACCGGCAGGCCGCGCTGGGTGTCGACGGCGATGACCTTGCCGGTGGACAGCCCGGCGATGGCCAGGTTGTTGGTCACGACCGGCGCGCCGGTGCCACGCAGGGTCAGCACGGCCGGAGAGTTTTCGTAGATCCAGCGCTGCGTACCGGTGCTGGCCTCGAGGCCGATCAGGCGGTCGTCCTGGGTCTGAACCACGACGATGTCACCATTGGTGGCGGGCGCCGAAAGCACCTCGCTGGTGACTCGCGCACGCCACTTCTCTTCGCCACTGGCGGCGTCGAGGGCGATCACTTCACCTTTCAGGGTGCCGAGCAGGACCATTCCCGAGCCGACGCCGACGCCGCCGGATACCGGCGCTTCGAGGTCCTTCTTCCAGAGCACCTTGCCGGTTTCGCGGTCCAGCGCCATGACATCGCCGTCCGCGCCGGCAGCGAAGATGCTGTCGCCGTCAACGGCCGGAGTCAGCAGGTTGTAGAGGTCGCCCTGACCGTCGCCGACGGAGCGGCTCCACTGTTCGTCGAGCTTCACCTCCGCGTCGAACTTGACCAGTTCGGCGGGCGGCAATTCCTTCTTGCTGTTGCTGCTGCAACCCACGGCCAGCACGGCCAGGGTCAGCACTGCGGCATATTTCCAGTGCTTCACGTCACGCATCCCCTTTCGCCAGGTCGTCGAGTTTCATTTGCAGGGTACCCACGGCAGCCTCATCGGAGAGCGCCGCTTTGGCCTTCTCGTAAGCGCCGTGCGCGTCGTCGGTACGGCCCAGCTTCGCCAGCAGATCACCCTTGATTTCTTCGCGGCTGGCGACGAACGCCTTGTCGGCGTCGCCATCGAGCAGCTTGAGTGCCTCTTCGGCCTTGTCCTGGGCCGCGAGCACGCGCGCCAGACGCTGACGCGCCAGCTCGCCGAGCACCGCGTCGGCTGGCTTGTCGACGATCGGCTGCAGCTCGGCGACGGCGTCGTCCAGCTTGCCCGACTCGACCGCCACCTTGGCTACGAAGAAGCTGCCGTACTGCGCGTAATGCGTGCCGGGGAAATCCTTCTTCAGCACACCGGCCAAGTCCGCGACGCGCGCCGCATCCGGCTGGCCGGTGCTCATCAGCACGCTCTCCAGCAGTTGCTGATACACGACCGAAGCGCCCTGCTCCTTGTTGGTTTCGTGCTTCTTCCAGGCCTGCCAGCCAAACACCAGCACCAGCGCTAGCAGGATGCCGGTCAACAGCGGCTTGCCGTTGCGCTGCCACCAGTCGCGCATAAGCGCCAGGTTTTCGTCTTCGGTACGCGAGGTCACGCCATTACTCCTTGATCACGCCTGTTAGAGGCAGCTTGCCAGGTGCTCGGCGAGAGCATCCCAGGCGATGGTCCGTTGTTCACCGTTGCCCTGCCCCTTGAGCGAATCGCGCAGCGGTTTGACGCCGACCACCTGCTGCGCCAGCTCATCCTCACCGAGGATCAGGGCATACAGCGCGGCACTCTTGTCGGCTTTCTTCAGTTGACTCTTGAAACTTCCGGCACCGGCGTTGACCTGCAGGCGCAGGTCCGGCAACTGGTCACGCAGACGCTCGGACAGCGCCAGCGCGGCCACCTCGGCCGCCTCGCCGAAGGCACACAGATAGACGTCGACCTGGCGCGCCAGGGATTCAGGCACCTTGCCGAGGGTTTCCAGCAGCAGCACCAGGCGCTCGATGCCCATGGCGAAACCCACGCCCGGCGTCGGCTTGCCGCCCATCTGCTCGACCAGCCCATCATAGCGGCCGCCGGCACACACCGTGCCCTGGGAACCGAGCTGGTCGGTGACCCACTCGAACACCGTCTTGCTGTAGTAGTCGAGGCCACGCACCAGCTTGGGATTGATCACGTAGGGAATGCCGGCGGCATCCAGACGGGTCTTCAGGCCGTCGAAGTGCGTCTGCGACTCGTCGTCCAGGTAATCCGCCAGTTTCGGCGCGTCGACCAGCAGCGCCTGGGTATTGGCGTCCTTGCTGTCGAGAATCCGCAGCGGGTTGCTCGCCAAACGACGGCGGCTGTCCTCGTCGAGCTGGCCTTCACGCGCGGACAGGTAGTCGACCAGCGCCTCGCGGTAACGCACGCGCGCCTCGGGCGTGCCCAGGCTGTTGAGTTCGAGGGTCACCGCGTCGCGGATGCCGAGCAGTTTCCACAGGCGCCAGGTCAGCACGATCAACTCGGCGTCGACGTCAGGCCCTTCGAGGTTGAACACTTCCAGGCCGATCTGGTGGAACTGCCGGTAGCGACCCTTCTGCGGGCGCTCGTGGCGGAACATCGGGCCGGCGTACCAGAGCTTCTGCGGCTGTCCGCCGCTGGTCAGGCCATGCTCCAGCACGGCGCGCACGCAGGCGGCGGTGCCTTCGGGACGCAGCGTCAGCGAATCGCCGTTGCGGTCCTCGAAGGTGTACATCTCCTTCTCGACGATGTCGGTGACTTCGCCGATGGAGCGCTTGAACAATTCGGTGAACTCGACGATGGGCATGCGAATCTGCCGATAGCCGTAGCCGTCGAGCAGGCGGGCCACGCTGTCCTCGAAATAGCGCCAGAGCGGGGTCTGCTCGGGGAGGATGTCATTCATGCCACGAATGGCCTGGAGCGTCTTACTCACAAAGAATCCTTAAAAAAGTCAGCCGCGGGCGATCAGTGCCGCGTCGGCTTCGGCCTTTTCGGCCGCTTTCTGGCGGATCAGCCGTTCCAGCTCATCCACCAGATTTTCGTTGGTCAGTTTCTGCGCCGGCTTGCCGTCGATGTAGATCAGGTTGTTCGGCGTGCCGCCGGTGAGGCCGATATGCGCCTCCTTGGCCTCGCCGGGCCCGTTGACCACGCAACCGATCACGGCCACGTCCATCGGCACGAGCAGGTCTTCCACACGAGTTTCCAGCTCGTTCATGGTCTTCACCACATCGAAGTTCTGCCGCGAGCAACTCGGGCAGGCGATGAAGTTGATGCCACGCGAACGCAGGCGCAGGGACTTGAGGATATCGAAGCCGACCTTGATCTCCTCGACCGGGTCGGCGGCCAGCGAGATGCGGATGGTATCGCCAATCCCGTCGGCAAGCAGCATGCCCAGGCCGACGGCGGATTTCACCGTACCCGAACGCAGGCCGCCGGCCTCGGTGATGCCCAGGTGCAAGGGCTGCTCGATCTGTTTGGCGAGCAGGCGATAGGCCTCGACCGCCATGAAAACGTCGGAGGCCTTAACGCTGACCTTGAAGTCCGGGAAGTTCAGCCGATCCAGGTGCTCGACATGGCGCAACGCCGACTCGACCAGCGCTTGCGGGGTCGGCTCGCCGTACTTCTTCTGCAGGTCCTTTTCCAGCGAACCGGCGTTGACCCCGATGCGGATCGGGATGCCCTTGTCGCGCGCCGCCTCGACCACCGCGCGCACGCGGTCTTCACGGCCGATGTTGCCGGGGTTGATGCGCAGGCAGTCCACACCCAGTTCGGCGACGCGCAGGGCGATCTGGTAATCGAAGTGGATATCCGCCACCAGCGGCAGGTTGACCTGCTGCTTGATCCTGCCGAAGGCTTCGGCGGCGTCCATGTCCGGCACCGAAACACGCACGATGTCGGCGCCGGCCTGCTCGAGACGGCTGATCTGCGCGACCGTGGCCGCGACATCGCAAGTGTCGGTATTGGTCATGCTCTGCACGGAGATCGGCGCATCGCCGCCCACCGGCACGGAGCCGACCCAAATCTTGCGGGACAGCCGGCGTTTGATCGGGGATTCGCTGTGCATGGAGTCTTATTGTCCCAACTTCAGGCGGGCGGTTTCACCGCGGGTAAAGGACGTCATGTCCACGGGCTGGCCGTTGTAGCTGACCTGAGCGCCGTGGGCGTAACCGAGACGAAGCTCGAGCGGTGCCTTGCCGGTCACCTGCAGGCTGTCACCCTTGCGCTTGAGCATGCTGACCAGCACCTTGCCGGAGGCATCGGTGACCTGGGTCCAGCAGTCCGCCACGAACTGGATCGCGACCACACCCTCACCCGCCGCCGGAGCGACAGGCACCTCGGAGGCTGCGGCTTGCGCCGGAGCCTGGGGCGCGGTCGGAGTGGCTGGCAGCGGCAGCGGAGCAGAGGCAGGCGCACTGGCCGACGTAGCGGGTTGGCCAACGCCGGCCGCAGCATTCGGCGCCGTAGCCGCCGCTTCGTCGTTGCCACTGGCGACCTCAGGCGAAACCGGCAGGCTCAGCTCGTCGGGCTCGCGCGCCTCGACGACGGCCTGGTCCTCGGGCTCGTCCAGCGGATGGATCTGGGTGGTGCCGTCGGCACTCTCGACTTCCACGTGTTCGATCGGCGTACCGGCCTGCTCGCGCGCGACCTGGTCGCTCTGCCCCTGCCACCAGAAAAATCCGGCCAGGCCGAGGGCCACCAGCAAGGCGAAGCTGACGAAGCGCAGGATGTTCTGCGACAGCCGCATCGGCTCTTCGATGCGTCCGAGCGCATGCACGCTGCTGCCGCTGGCGTCGGTACCCGTGTAATGATCGAACGCGCTGACCATCTGCGCCTGGTCCATGCCCAGCAGCTTGGCGTAGGCGCGGATGTAGCCGCGGGCAAAGGTGTGCCCGGGCAGCTTGTCGAACGAACCGGCTTCGATCTGGCCCAGCGAGGTGGGCGTCAGGTTCAACTGGCTGGCCGCCTCTTCCAGCGTCCAGCCCTTTTCCTCGCGCGCCGCACGCAATGTCTCGCCCGGGTTGGTACGAGTCGCCGCGACAGCTTCGGTTTGCGACGTTTTCATCACTGCTCCGATAGATATTGCTTGTATTCCGGCGAGCCGGGATACAGCCGTTTCAGTTGCAGGCCATAGCTGGCCGCGGTGTCCCGATCCTCGAAGACCCGCGCCAGGCGAATGCCGAGCAGCAGGGTACGGGCGTTCTGCGGGGCCAGGCTACTAAAACGCTGGTAGTAGGCACGTGCGGGAACGTATTCCTTGTCCTCGTAGGACATCTGCGCCAGCTCGAACAGCGCCCTCGGCTGCTGGTTGTTCAGCCGCAGGGCACGTTCGAAATGCTGCTTGGCGAGGTCACGCTGGTTCATCGCCAGAGCGGTCATGCCGAGGTTCTCGAACACCCGCGAGCGCTCGGAATACAAGGTATCGGTGGAGGCCTGCTCGAAACGCTGGTAGGCCTGCTTGTAATCCTTCTGCTCGAAAAGGAAGCCGCCGTAGTTGTTGAGGATGCGCGGGTCGTTACCGCGCTCGGCCAACGCCTTGCGGTAATGCTCGTCGGCAAGCTTGGGCTCCATCTGCGCCTGGAACACGAGCGCCAGCGCCGTATGCGCATCGGCGTTGCTCGGATCGATCTCCAGCGCGCTTTTCAATGGCGACTTGGCGCGCTCGGTGTCGCCCTGCTGCAGATAGCCGATACCCAGCTGGATGTAGGCATCACGGGCCTGATCCCGGCCCTTGGAGGTTTTCATCGGATCGACATGGCCGGTGGACACGCACCCTGTCAACCAGCCGATAACGCATATGAGCAGCGCAACGCGCAGTGTCATGGTGTCTCCCTTCAAGTCCGATTCGCGGCGCTGCGCGGCCTCTCTGTCTCGGCACTCAGCTCGCGCACGGCGATGTAGCGTTCGCTGCGGCGGGTCCGATCGAGCACCTGGCCCACCAACTGGCCGCAGGCCGCGTCGATGTCCTCGCCGCGCGTGGTGCGCACGGTAACATTGTGGCCGGCCTTGTGGAGAAGATCCTGAAACCGCCGTATCGCATTGTTGCTCGGCCGCTCGTAGCCGGAATGGGGAAACGGGTTAAAGGGAATCAGGTTGACCTTGCACGGCACGTCGGCGAGCAGAGCGATCATCTCGGCGGCGTGCTCAGGCTGATCGTTGACGTCCTTGAGCAGCGTGTACTCGATGGTCAGGAAGCGCTTCTCGCCGAGCCCGCCGATGTAGCGTTTGCAGGCGTCCAGTACCACCGCCAGCGGGTACTTGCGGTTGATCGGCACCAGCTTGTTGCGCAACGCGTCGTTGGGCGCGTGCAGCGACAGCGCCAGCGACACGTCGATCACCTGGCCGAGCTTGTCGATCATCGGCGCCACGCCGGAGGTGGACAGCGTCACCTTGCGCTTGGAGATGCCGTAACCGAGGTCGTCCATCATGATGGTCATGGCGGCGACCACGTTGTCGAAGTTCAGCAACGGCTCGCCCATGCCCATCATCACCACGTTGGTGATGGCGCGATCGATCTTCGCCGGCACGGTGCCGAACGACTTGTTGGCGATCCAGACCTGGCCGATGACTTCGGCCGCGGTCAGATCGCTGTTGAATCCTTGTTTGCCGGTGGAGCAGAAACTGCAGTCCAGCGCGCAGCCGGCCTGCGACGACACGCACAGGGTGCCGCGCCCGCCCTGCGGGATGTACACGGTCTCGACGCAGCTGCCGGATGCCACGCGCACCACCCATTTGCGGGTGCCGTCGGTGGAGATGTCCTGGCTGACGATTTCCGGACCGCGAACCTCGGCGCAACCCTTGAGCTTGTCGCGCAGGGCCTTGCCAAGGTTGCTCATGGCGTCGAAATCATCGACGCCAAAGTGGTGAATCCATTTCATCACCTGGCCGGCACGAAAACGCTTTTCCCCGATCCGTTCGAAGAACTGCTCCATTTCCGGCTGGGTCAGACCCAGCAGGTTGGTCTTGCCGGTGGCTTCGGTCATGGTTTCACCCTCGCGCCCTTCGCCTCAGCGAATGCGAGCGCAGACCTCGGTGGAGGCGAAGAAGTAAGCGATTTCGCGAGCGGCCGAGGCTTCGGAGTCGGAACCGTGAACGGCGTTCTCGTCGATCGACACGGCGAAATCGGCGCGGATAGTGCCGGCGTCGGCTTTCTTCGGATCGGTGGCGCCCATCAGCTCGCGGTTTTTCAGGATGGCGCCTTCGCCTTCCAGAACCTGCAGAACCACCGGACCGGAGGTCATGAAGGCAACCAGGTCCTTGAAGAAGCCGCGCTCGCTGTGCTCGGCGTAGAAACCGCCCGCTTCACGCTCGGAAAGCTGGACCATCTTCGAGGCAACGACGCGCAGGCCGGCCTTCTCGAAGCGGGTGACGATTTCGCCGATTACGTTCTTGGCGACGGCATCGGGTTTGATGATGGAAAAAGTACGTTCGACAGCCATGAAAAACTCCATGAAACAAGGATTAAGCAAAAATTAAACCCGCGAATTATACGCGGGTTCCGGTTAAATGCGTAGAAGCTGCTGTGTGCGCACGTCGGAGCCGAAGGCGGCGCTCCACAGCGCTGCCGGCGCTCACTCGGCCTCTTCGATCCAGGCCGCCTGGATCGCCTCGAGAACCTTCTCGCCGCCCCGCTGCGCGTCGTCGTCGAACTCCGGCAGCGCCACTACCCAACTGCGCAGATTGACGAAATTGACGAAGCGCGGATCGACGTCCGCCCTGCTCTCGGCCAACTGGATGGCGATTTCCTGAACATCGACCCATTTGAGACCCATGGCGCCCTCAGTGTCTTTCCGAAACCTGGTTAATGGTGTAGCGCGGGATCTCGACCGTCAGGTCCTTCTCGCCGACCACGGCCTGGCACGAGAGACGCGATTCCGGCTCCAGCCCCCAGGCCTTGTCGAGCATGTCGTCCTCCAGCTCGTCGGAGGCCTCCAGCGAAGCGAAACCTTCCCGGACGACCACGTGGCAGGTGGTGCAGGCGCAGGACATCTCGCAGGCGTGCTCGATCTCGATACCGTTACGCATCGCCGCGGCAATGATGGTTTCGCCAGGCTGAGCCTCGATCACCGCGCCCTCGGGGCATTGTTCGGCGTGCGGCAGAAAAACGATTTGCGGCATCTTATTCCTCGATTTCGTTCAGTCGACGCCCAGCCAGCGCCGCCTTGACCGTGGAGTCGAGGCGACGAGCGGCGAAGGCGTCGGTAATGTTGCTCAGGCGCTTGGTCTGCTGCTCGATGGCCAGGCCGTCGGTGCCGTCGAGCAGACGGCGCAACTCGTCCATCTGCGCCTCGATGGCCAGGCGCTCCTCGTCATCGAGCAGGCGCTCCCCGTCGGCATCGAGTGCGCCCTGCACGGCTTCCAGCAAGCGCTGCGCATCCACCTGGTGTTCGCGCAGCGCACGGGCAGCCTTGTCGTCGCCGGCGTTGCGGAAGGAATCCTGCAGCATCCGCGCGATCTCGCCATCGGTGAGACCGTAGGACGGCTTGACCTGGATGCTCGACTCGACCCCACTGGACAGCTCGCGCGCCGAGACGCCGAGCAGCCCGTCCGCGTCCACCTGGAAGGTCACGCGAATCTTCGCCGCGCCGGCGACCATCGGCGGAATCCCGCGCAGCTCGAAGCGCGCCAGGGAGCGGCAATCCTTGATCAGCTCGCGCTCGCCCTGCAGCACGTGGACCATCATCGCCGACTGGCCGTCCTTGTAGGTGGTGAAGTCCTGCGCACGCGCCACCGGAATCGTCGTGTTGCGCGGGATGACCTTCTCCATCAGGCCGCCCATGGTTTCCAGGCCTAGCGACAGCGGAATCACGTCGAGCAGCAACAGCTCCTCACCGTCGCGCTTGTTGCCCGCCAGGGTGTCGGCCTGAATCGCCGCACCGATGGCGACCACCTGGTCCGGGTCGATATCGGTCAGCGGTTCGCGACCGAACAGTTCGCCGACCACTTCACGCACGCGCGGTACGCGGGTCGAACCGCCGACCATCACCACCGCCCCGACCTCCTCGCGCTCGATGCCGGCGTCGCGCAGCGCGCGGCGGCAGGCCTTGAGGCTGCGCGCCAGCAGCGGCTCGATCAATTGCTCGAACTGCGCACGCGTCAGCGTGCCCTTCCAGTCGCCCTGGACTACCTCGACCGACTGCGCCGAGCTCAGCGCCTCCTTGGCGGCGCAGGCGTTCTGCAGCAGGCTGCGCTGGGTTGACGGATCGAGATCGGCGGAAAGCCCGGCGTTTTCGATGATCCAGCTGGCGATGGCGTGATCGAAATCGTCGCCGCCCAGGGCGCTGTCACCGCCGGTGGCAAGAACCTCGAAGACCCCGCGCGACAGGCGCAGGATGGAAATGTCGAAGGTGCCGCCGCCCAGGTCGTAGATCGCCACCAGGCCCTCGGCCTGCTGGTCCAGCCCGTAGGCGACCGCAGCGGCGGTGGGCTCGTTGAGCAGGCGCAGCACGTTGAGGCCGGCGAGCCGCGCGGCATCCTTGGTGGCCTGGCGCTGGGCGTCGTCGAAGTAGGCCGGCACCGTGATCACCGCGCCGACCAACTCGCCACCGAGGGTCTGCTCGGCACGCTTGCGCAGCACGCCGAGGATGTCGGCGGACACTTCCACAGGGCTCTTCGGCCCCTGCACGGTGTCAATGAAGGGCATGTGCGACTCGCCCTCGACGAAGCGGTAGGGCAACTGGTCGCCTAGTTGCTTGACGTCGGCGATGCCGCGCCCCATCAGCCGCTTGATCGAAAGAATGCTGTTCAGCGGATCGCTGGAAGCGGCATTGCGTGCGGCCTCGCCCACTTCCACGCGATCGGCGTGATAGCGCACGGCGGACGGCAGGATGACGCGGCCCTGCTCATCGGGGAGCGGTTCGGAGAGGCCGCTGCGCACGGCGGCGACCAGGGAATTGGTGGTACCCAGGTCAATGCCCACCGCCAGGCGACGCTGGTGCGGCTGAGGGGTTTGCCCGGGTTCAGCGATCTGCAGTAAAGCCATGGTTGCCTGCGTTTCGGACGCATCGCGCCGGCGATGCGTGGGTTAATCGTCGAGGCGCTCTTCGAGCTGGCGCACTTCCTGGGAAAGCTTGTCGAGAAACTGCATGCGCCGCACCAGCCGCTCGGACTCCTCGCGCTGCGCGGGGTCCTCCCAGCTGGCGGCGAAGCTCTCCTCAAGCGCTTCCTGGGCCGCTTTCAGGCGCCGCTTGAAGACCGCGACGCCGGCCAGATCGGCCTCGTCCTGCAGCTCCTCGAGCTCCTCCCGCCACTGCATCTGCTGCAGCAGGAACTGCGGGTCCTGCACGGTGACTTCCAGGGGCAGTTCGTGGCCACGAATCGCCAGAAGGTAGCGGGCGCGCTGGGGCGCATTCCTCAGCGTCCGGTAGGCCTCATTGAGCCCCGCCGCGCGCTCGAGCGCAATGCGCTGCTCGCTGGCGGGCGCATCGGCGAAACGATCCGGATGAGTGGCACGGGCCAATTCCCGATAACGCACCGCCAGTTGCTCGAGGTCGATGCGAAAACCGGGCTGCAGGTCGAACAGCGCGAAATGACAGGGAGTGCCCACGATAGCCTCAGGTATTGAAGCTCTCGCCGCAGCCGCATTCGCCGCGCACGTTGGGGTTGTTGAACTTGAAGCCCTCGTTGAGCCCTTCGCGGACGAAGTCCAGCTCGGTGCCATCGAGGTAGACCAGGCTCTTCGGATCGACGATCACGCGTACGCCGTTGGTCTCGAAGACCTGATCGTCGCCGCTGAACTCGTCGACGAACTCCAGCACGTAGGCCAGCCCCGAGCATCCGGTGGTACGAACGCCCAGACGGATGCCCTCGCCCTTGCCACGCCCTTCGAGGGAGCGACGAACGTGGCGAACCGCCGCTTCAGTCATGCTGATGGCCATTGGCGCCTCCTCAGATCAGGCCTTTCTTGTGCTTGTAGTCACGCACAGCCGCCTTGATGGCGTCCTCCGCCAGAACCGAGCAGTGGATCTTCACCGGCGGCAGCGCCAACTCTTCGGCGATGGTGGTGTTCTTGATCAGTTCGGCTTCGTCCAGCGTCTTGCCCTTCATCCACTCGGTGGCGAGGGAACTGGAGGCGATCGCCGAACCGCAACCGTAGGTCTTGAACTTGGCGTCTTCGATCACGCCCTGCTCGTTCACCTTGATCTGCAGACGCATGACGTCGCCGCAGGCCGGCGCACCGACCATGCCGGTACCTACATCCGGATCCTCGGCGTTGAGCTTGCCGACGTTGCGCGGATTCTCGTAATGGTCGATGACCTTTTCACTGTAAGCCATGATGCAATTCCTCTGTAATCACGCGGGCGGCTTGTGGGTGACGTCTTAATGCGCCTGCCATTCGACCTGGGAAAGGTCGACACCCTCTTTGTACATATCCCAAAGCGGCGACAATTCGCGCAGCTTGGTTACTGCTTCGCAGACTTTCTGCGCCGCGTAGTCGATGTCTTCCTCGGTGGTGAAACGACCGAAGGTGAAGCGGATCGAGCTGTGCGCCAGCTCATCGTTGCGACCCAGGGCGCGCAGTACATAGGACGGCTCCAGCGACGCCGAGGTACAGGCCGAACCCGAGGACACCGCGAGGTCCTTGAGCGCCATGATCAGCGATTCTCCCTCGACGTAATTGAAGCTGAGGTTCAGGTTGTGCGGTACGCGGGACGTCAGACTACCGTTGACGTAGAGCTCTTCGAGCGACTCGACCTGACGGTAGAAACGGGCACTCAAGGCGCGAACGTGCTCTGCATCCTTGACCATGTCCTGCTTGGCGATGCGGAATGCCTCGCCCATGCCGACGATCTGGTGGGTCGCCAGGGTGCCGGAACGCATGCCACGCTCGTGGCCACCACCGTGGGTCTGCGCCTCCAGGCGAACACGCGGCTTGCGACGCACGTAGAGCGCGCCAATGCCTTTGGGGCCGTAGGTCTTGTGCGCCGAGAACGACATCAGGTCGACCTTCAGCTTCTCAAGGTCGATCTCAACCTTGCCGGTGGACTGCGCCGCGTCGACATGGAAGAGGATGCCGCGCGAACGGGTCAACTCGCCGATGGCCGCGATGTCGTTGACCGTGCCGATCTCGTTGTTCACGTGCATGACCGACACCAGAATGGTGTCCTCGCGCAGCACGGCTTCGACCATCTCGGCGGTGATCAGGCCATCTTCGCGCGGATCGAGGTAGGTGACCTCGAAGCCTTCGCGCTCGAGCTGGCGAGCGGTGTCCAGGATCGCCTTGTGCTCGATCTTGGTGGTGACGATGTGCTTGCCCTTGCTCGCGTAAAAATGCGCGACGCCCTTGAGGGCGAGGTTGTCCGATTCGGTGGCACCGGAGGTCCAGACGATTTCGCGCGGGTCGGCATTGACCAGATCGGCCACCTGGCGGCGTGCGGTTTCGACGGCTTCCTCAGCGCGCCAGCCGAACACGTGGGAACGCGACGCGGGGTTGCCGAAATTGCCATCCATGGTCAGGCACTCGACCATCTTCTGCGCAACTCGCGGATCGACTGGGGTGGTGGCGGAATAGTCCAGATAAATCGGCAATCTCATCGGTGATCTCCTAATCAGGTATCGAGGCCTCGCGGCCGGCGCCTGTTATGCCCGTCTATTCGACGGCGGACGCTTGAATCTTGTCCAGGCTCATCGGCCTGCCCGTGGAAATGCGGCGCTGATCCTGCCGCAGGGCAACTTCCTGCACTTCGCGACGGGTGACCAGATCGGCCAGGCTGATGCCACTGAGGAACTCGTGGATCTGGTCGCTGAGGTCGCACCACAGGTGGTGGGTCAGGCAGGTATCGCCGGAATGGCAATCGCCGAGCCCCTGGCAGCGGGTGGCGTCGACCGATTCGTTGACGGCGTCGATCACCTGGGCGACCTGGATGCCGCACATGTCCCGGGACAGTTGATAGCCGCCGCCCGGCCCACGCACGCTGGACACCAGCCCGCCACGACGAAGCTTGGCGAAGAGCTGCTCCAGATAGGACAGGGAAATGCCCTGGCGCTCGGAAATGTCGGCCAGGGAAACAGGCCCGTTTTGCGCATGCAGGGCCAGATCGAGCATGGCGGTGACGGCGTAACGGCCTTTAGTGGTCAATCGCATGAGTGGTACCACAGAATTCGCTGGTTTGAGCCGATTATCCAATTTCCGAGTATTTAAGTCAACTATAAGACCTATCAACTCAGTCGGATTAGTCCAGCGAAGCGGCGCAGAATCATAGCAGAAGGCAATCCCCTACCGCCAAGCTCGCCTATCCCAGCGCAATCAGGAGTTACCCCGCTTGTGTGGCTCACCGCGGATGGCTTTCTGGGTTTCCGTGAGAATGCCGCGCAAGATGTTCATTTCCAGTTTGCTCACCCCCGCACGCCCGTATAGCCGGCGAAGGCGCGGCATCAGGTGGCGGGGCTTTTCGGGATCGAGAAAACGGATGTCCAGCATGACCCGTTCCAGATGGCGGTAGAACGACTCCATCTCCTCGGCCGTACACACCTCCGCATCGCCCTCGGCTAGCGCCTCGGTCTTTTCCATCTTGGTCGGCTTGTTCTGCTGCGCGAGCCACGCCATGCGGACCTCGTAAGTCAGCACCTGCACAGCGGCGGCGAGATTCAACGAGCCAAACTCCGGGTCCGAAGGAATATGCACATGGTAGTGGCAGCGCTGCAGCTCCTCATTAGTCAGCCCGGCATACTCCCGCCCGAACACCAGCGCCACCTTGCCGCCCTTGGTGGCCTGCTCCAGAGAAGTGACCGCAGACTCACGCGGATCCAGCAGCGGCCAGGGGATGCGTCGATCGCGAGCGCTCGTGCCAAGCACCAGACTGCAACCGACCAGCGCCTCCTCCAGCGTCGCCACGACACGCGCCGCAGCGAGCACATCGGTGGCGCCGGATGCACGGGCATCGGCCTTTGGACTCGGAAACTCCAGCGGATCGACCAGTACCAGATCGGCGAATCCCATGTTCTTCATGGCCCGCGCCGCGCCGCCGATATTGCCTGGATGACTGGTATTGACCAGGACCACGCGAATGTTCTGCAGCAAGGTCGGCTCCCGCAAGCGTTCTAAAAGGGGGATAAATCTTACAGAAGCCCCTTCCGCCACGCTACGCGAAGGCTCCGTTCGGACTGCATCAATCGCGCTTTTCTGCTAGTATGGCCGGCTTTATTCGACGACCCAGGTGAAACTCCATGCAGCCCATGCTGAACATCGCCCTGCGCGCAGCCCGCAGCGCCGGTGAACTGATCTTCCGCTCCATCGAACGCCTGGACGTCATCTCGATCAACGAGAAAGACGCCAACGATTACGTCAGCGAAGTCGATCACGCCGCCGAACAGACCATCGTCACCGCGCTGCGCAAGGCCTACCCGACCCATTCCATCCTTGGCGAGGAAAGCGGCTTCAGCGAAGGCAGCGGCGAAGGCAAGGACTACCTGTGGATCATCGATCCGCTGGATGGCACCACCAACTTCCTGCGTGGCGTGCCGCACTTCGCCGTCAGCATCGCCTGCAAGTACCGTGGCCGCCTGGAACACGCCGTGATCCTAGACCCGGTACGCCAGGAAGAATTCACCGCCAGCCGCGGCCGTGGCGCCGCCCTGAACGGCCGCCGCATGCGCGTCAGCCCGCGCAAGGGCCTGGAAGGCGCCCTTCTCGGCACCGGTTTCCCGTTCCGCGAAGGTCAGATGGACAACCTGGAAAACTACCTCGACATGTTCCGCGCCCTGACCGGCCAGACCGCCGGCATCCGTCGCGCCGGCGCCGCCAGCCTGGACCTCGCCTACGTGGCCGCGGGACGTTTCGATGCGTTCTGGGAATTCGGCCTGTCGGAATGGGACATGGCCGCCGGAGCACTGCTGGTTCAGGAAGCCGGCGGCCTCGTCAGCGACTTCACCGGCAGCCATGAATTCCTCGAAAAGGGCAATATCGTCGCGGGCAACACCAAGTGCTTCAAGGCCGTGCTGACCGCAATCCAGCCGCACCTCCCAGCCTCGCTGAAACGCTGACTTCGGCAATTTCCAGGCATTAAAAAAGCGCCCCGCGGGGCGCTTTTTCGTTGTCGCTGATTTACTGGGCAGTGTTCTGACCGATCACCAGCTGGCCATTGCTGACCGGAATCTGCGGACCTGGATCACGGTCCATACGCACCTGACCGATCTTGCCGTCGAGGTCGTACTTGACGTCGTAACCCACGATTTTCTCGCTGGTCTCGTTGACCGTATTGCAACGGGTCTGCGTGGTCGTATAGGTATCACCGGCCTGCATGCGACCCTGAACCTGGTTGCCGGCGTAACCTCCACCTACGGCACCGGCCACGGTAGCCAGCTTCTTGCCGTTACCGCCGCCGACCTGGTTGCCCAGCAAACCGCCAGCGATGGCGCCGATCGCCGTACCGGCGATCTTGTACTGGTCCTGCACGGGCTTTTGCCGGGTGACCGTGACATCCTTGCAGACCTCGCGAGGTGTCTTGATGGTTTCCTTTACCGGCTGAACCGCTACGACCTTCGCGTAGTCCGGACCGTTGCCGACTACGCTGTAAGCCACCGCGCCCCCGGCCGTAACGACTACGGCACCGAGCACCGCACCGACGAGCATCGACTTGTTCACACGCACCTCCTGACTACCATCCACTGCGAGCGATTACGCTCCATTCCCTGCCTTGGACAGAAGTCAAAAGGGTTAGTTCGACAAGCTCATCTGCGCGGATCACGGGCGCTCGTCGACTTCCTTCGCTGCCGGAGGGATCAGGTCTTCGGAGCTCAGGCCCAGCCAAACCAGCACCGTGGCACCGATGTAGACCGACGAGTAGGTACCGACGACCACACCGATCAACAGCGTGATTGCGAAGTTCGCCAGGCTGTCGCCGCCGAAGAACAGCAACGCGAAGAGTGCCAGCGCTGTGGACAACGACGTGGCGATGGTCCGCAGCAGGGTTTGCGTGACCGAGATGTCGATGTTCTCGATCAGCGTCGCCCGGCGCAGCAGACGGAAGTTCTCCCGCACACGGTCATAGATGATGATGGTGTCGTTCAGCGAGTAGCCGATCATCGCCAGCACGGCGGCGAGCACGGTCAGGTCGAACGGCACCTGAAAGAACGCCAGCAGCCCGAGGGTGACGATCACGTCGTGCGCCAGGGACGCCACGGCGCCGACGCCGAACTTCCACTGGAAGCGGAACGCCAGGTAGATGAGGATGCCGCCCAGCGCCAGGAGCATGGCGAGGCCGCCCTGATCGCGCAGCTCTTCACCGACCTGCGGGCCGACGAACTCGACGCGCTTGACCTCGAACTGGGCGTCCGCATCGATCTTGCGCAATGCCTCGGCAACCTTGTTGCCCAGTTGCGGATCTTCGCCGGCCAGACGAACCAGCACGTCGGTGCTCGCGCCGAAGCTCTGCACGATCGACTCCGGATAACCGGCCTGCCCCAGCTCGGACTTGATCAGCTCGAGATTCGCGGGTTTCTCGTAGGCCAGCTCGATCAGCGTGCCGCCGGTGAAATCCAGACCGAAGTTCAGGCCCTTGGCGACCAGGCTGCCAAGGCCGATGAAGCTGATGACCAGGGTGATGGCGAACGCGATGTTGCGTATCGCCATGAAACGGATGGTGGACTTGATCATGACGGCACCTTAGATCCACAGCTTCTTGAAGTTACGGCCACCGAAGATCAGGTTGACCAAACCGCGGGTGAACATGATGGCGGTGAACATCGAGGTGATGATCCCCAGCGACATGGTCACGGCGAAGCCCTTAACCGGACCGGTACCCAGGGCGAACAGGATCGCGCCGACCAGCAGCGTGGTCAGGTTACTGTCGATGATCGCGCTGTAGGCGCGATCGAAGCCTTCGTGGATCGCACGCTGTACCGAAAGACCTTTGGCCAGTTCCTCGCGAATCCGCGAGAAGATCAGCACGTTGGCATCCACCGCCATACCCAGCGTCAGCACGATACCGGCGATGCCCGGCAGGGTCAGGGTGGCGCCGATCACCGACATCAGGCCAACCAGCAACACCAGGTTGAAGGCCAGCGCGACGGTCGCCAGAACACCGAAGAAGCGGTAGATGGCGATGATGAAGATCGACACGAAGACCATCGCCCACTCGGTGGATTCGATGCCCTTGACGATGTTTTCGGCTCCCAGGCTCGGGCCGATGGTGCGTTCTTCGGCGAAGTACATCGGTGCGGCCAGACCGCCGGCTCGCAGCAGCAGCGCCAGTTCGGAGGACTCCCCCTGGCCGTTCAGGCCGGTGATGCGGAATTGCCCGCCCAGCGGCGACTGGATGGTCGCCAGGCTGATGATCTGTTTCTCTTCCTTGAAGCTCTGCGTGGCGACTTCTTTCTCGACGCCATCGACCACCTGCTTGCTGTAGGTGGTGACCGGACGCTGTTCGATGAAGATCACCGCCATGCTGCGCCCGACGTTGTTGCGGGTCGCGCGGTTCATCAGCTCGCCGCCGTGGCCGTCTAGACGGATATTCACCTGCGGGCGACCGTTCTCGTCGAAGCTGGCGCTGGCGTCGGTGACCTGGTCGCCGGTGATTATCAGGCTGCGCTCCAGCTGGACCGACGGACGGCCCGGCTCGCGGAAGCCAAAGGACTCGGTGGTGGCGCGGGAGGCATCGGCCTCGGCCGCCAGGCGGAACTCCAGGCTCGCGGTCTTGCCGAGAATCCGCTTCGCTTCGGCAGTGTCCTGAACGCCCGGCAGCTCGACGACGATGCGGTTGGCGCCCTGGCGCTGCACCAGCGGCTCGGCGACGCCTAGCTCGTTCACCCGGTTACGCACGGTGGTGAGGTTCTGCTTGATCGAGTATTCGCGAATCTCCGCCAGCTTGGCCTGGGTCAGGCGCAAGCTAAGCACCTGCTGACCATTGCGCTCGGCAGTGGCGATCTCGAAGTCGTTGAAGTTTTTGCGAATCAGGTCCTGCGCCTTCTGCGCCGCCTCCGCATCGCTGAAGCCCAGCTGGAAGGCGCTGTCCTGCGCCGGAAGGCTGCGGTAGCGCACCCGCTCCTTGCGCAGCAGGCTCTTGACTTCACCCTCGTAGACCTTGATGCGCGCATCGACGGCTTTGCCCATGTCCACTTCGAGGAGGAAGTGCACACCGCCCGACAGGTCGAGCCCCAGCTTCATAGGCGTCGCATGCAGGCTGCGCAACCAATCCGGCGTGGTCGGCGCCAGGTTCAGGGCGACCACGTAGTCGTCTCCCAAGGCCTTGCGCACGACGTCCTTGGCCGGCAACTGATCAGCGAGCTTGGTCAGACGCAGCAGGCCGCCATGCTGGGCGACTTCGGCCGCCTTGACGGCGATACCCGCGTCACTCAGCGCCTGGCTGGCACGATCGACAGTCGCCTGGTCGATCTTAAGCGCGGTGCTGCTGCCGGTGAGCTGGATCGCCGGATCGTCCGGATAGAGATTGGGCGCGGAATAAAGCAGGCCGATCGCCAGCACCGCCAGGATCAGCAGGTATTTCCACAGAGGGTATTTGTTCAGCATGACGCCGCCCGCTTATGACGCGGGGCGCCCTAAAGCGCCCCGTGTAAGAAAGGAAAAGGTAGGACTCAGATGGCTTTCAGCGTGCCCTTGGGCAAGGTTGCAGCGATAGCGGCCTTCTGGAATTTCATCTCGACGGTGTCGGAGACTTCGACGACGACGAAATCGTCGGCGACCTTGACCACCTTGCCGGCGATCCCGCCGGAAGTGACCACTTCGTCACCCTTCTGCAGGTTGCCGAGGAGGTTCTTGTGCTCCTTCGTGCGCTTGGCCTGCGGACGCCAGATCATCAGGTAGAAGATGACCAGGAAGCCAACCAGAAAGACCCATTCGAAGCCAGTGCCGGCAGGTCCGGCGGCCGGAGCGGCAGCGTCGGCGTAAGCGGCGGGAATCAGAAAGCTCATGTAGCACCCCTGTTGCAAGTTCTTGAAATAAGGAAGGAATTTCAATCCAAAGGCGGCGTTGGCAGGCCGCGTCGGGCGTAGAAGGCGTCGACGAAGGCGGCCAATGTACCCTGTTGAATTGCCCCGCGCAAACCAGCCATCAGGCGCTGGTAATGGCGCAGGTTATGGATTGTATTCAACATGCTCCCGAGCATTTCGCCGCATTTATCCAGATGGTGCAGATAGGCGCGGGAGAAATGTTTGCAGGTGTAACAATCGCAGTCGGCCTCCAGGGGCGACTGGTCGTGGCGATGCCCGGCGTTGCGGATCTTCACCACCCCTTCGGCGGTGAACAGATGACCGTTGCGGGCGTTGCGCGTAGGCATCACGCAGTCGAACATATCGACGCCGCGGCGCACGCCTTCGACCAGGTCTTCCGGCTTGCCCACGCCCATCAGGTAGCGCGGTTTGTCCGCCGGCATCTGAGCCGGCAGGAAATCCAGCACACGGATCATCTCTTCCTTCGGCTCGCCCACCGACAGCCCGCCGATGGCCAGGCCGTCGAAGCCGATCTCGCACAGGCGCTCCAGCGAACGCATGCGCAGGTTTTCGTGCATGCCACCCTGGACGATGCCGAACAGCGCCGAAGGGTTGTCCGCGTGGGCGATCTTCGAGCGCTCGGCCCAGCGCAGCGACAGCTCCATGGAGCGGCGCGCGACGTCTTCGTCAGCCGGGTAAGGCGTGCACTCATCGAAGATCATCACGATGTCCGAGCCCAGCTCGCGCTGCACGCGCATCGATTCTTCCGGCCCCATGAACACCTTGGCGCCATCCACCGGAGAAGCGAAGTAGACGCCCTCCTCCTTGATCTTGCGCATCGCGCCCAGGCTGAACACCTGGAAACCGCCGGAGTCGGTGAGGATCGGCCCCTTCCACTGCATGAAGTCGTGCAGGTCACCATGCTCGCGGATCACCTCGGTGCCCGGACGCAACCACAAGTGGAAGGTATTGCCGAGAATGATCTGCGCGCCGATCGCCTCGATGTCGCGCGGCAGCATGCCCTTCACCGTGCCGTAGGTCCCCACCGGCATGAAGGCCGGGGTCTCCACCACACCACGCGGGAAGGTCAGGCGTCCGCGTCGGGCCCTGCCCTCGGTGGCGAGCAGTTCGAAGGTCATGTGGCTCATGCGAAGTCCTCGGGGCCGCGCGCGGCGGGATTGCGGGTGATGTACATGGCGTCGCCGTAACTGAAGAAGCGGTAGCCGTTTTCCACCGCGGCCGCGTAGGCGGCCATCGTCTCGGGATAACCGGCGAACGCGGACACCAGCATCAACAGCGTGGATTCGGGCAGATGGAAGTTGGTCACCAGGGCATCGACCACATGAAAGGGTCGCCCCGGGTAGAGGAAGATGTCGGTGTCGCCACTGAACGCCTTGAGCTGACCGTCGCGCGCGGCGCTTTCCAGCGAGCGCACGCTGGTGGTGCCGACCGCTATCACCCGCCCGCCCCGCGCGCGGCACGCGGCGACGGCGTCGACGACACCCTGGCTGACTTCCAGCCACTCGCGGTGCATGGGGTGATCCTCGATACGCTCGACGCGCACGGGCTGGAAGGTGCCAGCGCCGACGTGGAGCGTGACGAACGCGGTGTCCACGCCTTTAGCGCGGATCGACTCGAGCAGTGCCTCATCGAAATGCAGGCCGGCGGTAGGCGCGGCCACCGCGCCGGAGCGCTGCGCGTAGACGGTCTGGTAGCGCTCGCGATCGGCAGCGTCATCGGCGCGCACTATATAAGGAGGCAATGGCATGTGCCCGACACGATCAAGCAACGCCAGCGCGGGCTCTTCGAAACGCAACTCGAACAGCGCATCGTGGCGCGCCAGCATCTCGGCGCGGCCACCACCCTCGACGAGGATTTCGGTACCGGGCTTCGGCGACTTGCTCGAGCGCACATGGGCGAGCACCCGATACTCGTCCAGCACACGCTCGACGAGGATCTCCAGCTTGCCGCCGGAAGCCTTCTGACCGAACAGCCGCGCCGGAATCACCCGGGTGTCGTTGAACACCATGAGGTCGCCGGGACGCAGATGATCGAGCAGGTCGGTGAAGCGTCGATGCGCCAGCTCACCGCTCTCGCCATCGAGCACCAGCAGGCGGCTGGCGCGACGCTCGGCAAGCGGATAACGGGCGATCAAAGATTCGGGAAGGTCGAAATGGAAGTCGGAAACGCGCATGTCTGGGTCGTCTTGCTCAGGGCGCGAATCTTAACGGAAAAGCCTCGCGCTGACCACGCAGCGCGATTGACCCGACGCAGGCGCCTCCCTATACTCCGCCGCCATTGCCCCGGTGGCGGAATCGGTAGACGCGGCGGATTCAAAATCCGTTTTCGAAAGGAGTGGGAGTTCGAGTCTCCCCCGGGGCACCAACACGCTTCATCCCCGGCGACTTTACAGGTCGCCGCTCGCTACAAAGCGCTTAGCCTCCAGCTCACACGGCGTTTCTGCCAAAGCCTCGCAGAGCCCGTCCCAGGCAGCAAAAACCACGCATTCCAGGGTTGGCAACGGCCCGGGAGTTAGCGTAGAGTGTGCCCACTGTGTTTGCATGGGTCGCTGTTGAATCGTGACCTGGTGCAGTAGATCCTAAGATCCGCTACATCCCGCTCGACTTCTCTTACTCTTTGCAACCAGTTCCAGCCCTCTATTGTCGTAGAGGCTGCCATCAACTCTAGTTTCAAGGAAATAAGACATGTCGAATCGTCAAAACGGCACCGTTAAGTGGTTCAACGACGAGAAGGGCTTCGGCTTCATCACTCCCGAAAGCGGCCCGGATCTGTTCGTTCACTTCCGTGCAATCGAAGGTAACGGCTTCAAGAGCCTGAAAGAAGGCCAGAAAGTTAGCTTCGTGGCCGTCCAAGGCCAGAAAGGCATGCAAGCTGACCAGGTTCAAATCCTGGCCTAATCGCCTTCGCAAGAAAAAGCCCCTGATGGTGACATCAGGGGCTTTTTTGTGCGCGCCATTCACTAGAATGGCGCTTTATCCAGCGAGCCCATCCACATGCCGAAACACCTGCTCCGTCCGCAAGGCGAGTTTCCTCCCGCCGGCCTTGGCCGCCGCCTTGCCGCGCTGTTCTACGATTTCCTGCTCTGCGTCGCGCTGCTGATCGTCGTTGCCTTCGCCTACAAGCTGGCACTGATGGGCATCTACGGCGTCGACGAGACCAAGCGCCTCACCGACTCTGGCGCGCTGGACGGCGACCCGCTGCTGTCGACGCTGCTGGTGTTCGCGCTGTTCGGTTTCTTCGCCAAGTTCTGGACCCACTCGGGACAGACGCTCGGCATGCAGGTCTGGGGGCTCCGCATCCAGAACGCGGACGGCTCGGCGGTCAGCCTGTGGCAGGCCCTGCTGCGCTTCGTGATCGCCATCGGCTCCTGGCTGCTCGGCGGGCTCGGCTACCTGTGGATCCTCTGGGACAAGCGCAAGCGCAGCTGGCACGACATCTACTCGGACAGCCAGGTGGTGCGGCTGCCCAAGCACATTCACAAGAAGTGAGCGCCTGCCTCAGCCCGCGCGCCTGAGCAACCAGCCACCGGCCAGCGCGCAGATCGCGGCCGGCACCAGCACCGCCAGCAACGGCGAGAAGCCGAACACCAGGCTCGATGGACCGAGCAGATCCTGGGCGATGCGGAACACGAAGCCCACCAGCACGCCGGTGAAGATGCGCTGGCCGAGGGTCACCGAGCGCAGCGGACCGAAGATGAAACTGATCGCCATCAGCACCAGCGCGGCGGTTACCAGCGGTTGCAGCAGCTTGCTCCAGAACGCCAGCCAGTAGCGCTGGTTGTTCAGCTCCTGATCGGCGAGATAGCCGATGTACTTCCACAACCCCACGAGCGACAGCGCGTCCGGCTCCATCACCACGGTCCCGAGCATCTGCGGGCTGAGCTCGATATCCCAGGGCTCCTCCGCGGTCGTCTTCACCTCGGTGCTGCGCTCCTTGAACAGCGTGGTGGTCACGTCCTGCAGCTGCCAGTGGTCGCCGTTGTAGTGGGCCTGGCGGGCGAAACTGGATGATTGCAGGTGACGCTGATTGTCGAAGCGGTAGCGTGTCACCCCATACAGGATGCCACTGGGCTGGACGGCGTTGATGTGCACGTATTCGTTGCCCTGGCGATGCCACAGGCCGTGCTTGGCGCTTTGCGCGTCACCGCTGCCCTGGGCCATCGCGCGGAACGACTGAGCCTGGTTCTCGGTTTGCGGCGCGAGGTATTCGCCGATCAGGATGCCGACGACCATCAGCATCAGCATCGGCCGCATCACCGACCAGACGATCCGCCCGATCGACACCCCGGCCGCACGCATGATGGTCAGCTCGCTGTTGCTGGCCAGCGTGCCGAGACCGATGAGGCAGCCGATAAGCGCCGCCATCGGCAGCATCTCGTAGATTCGCCGCGGCGCGGTCAGCAGCACGTACCAGGCCGCGTCGAGCAGGCCATAGCTGTCCTCGATATCGCCCAGCTCGTCGATGAAGGCGAACAGCAGGGCGAGGCCGACGATCACGCCGAGCACACTGAGGATGGCGAAGAACACGCTGGTGCCGATGTAGCGATCCAACTTAACCATGGGTCGCAGCTCCAGCACGACGCGCCGCCAGTTTCAGGCGCAACGATTCCCAATAAAGCATCAGCATGCCGATGGCGAAGAACAGCAGATGCACCCACCACAGCCCCAGCGCCGGCGGAATCCGCCCTTTGTCCAGCGCGCCGCGCATGGCGATCAGCAGCGACAGATAGGCCATGTAGAGCAGGATCGCCGGCAGCAGCTTGAGGAAGCGCCCCTGACGCGGATTGACCCGCGCCAGCGGAACGGCGAGCAGCGTGATGACGAACACCAGCAGCGGAATCGACAGACGCCATTGCAGTTCGGCGATGTAGCGGATGTTGTCGCTGCCGAACAGCTGCGAGGTCGGGATCGCCTCGCGATCGCTGATTTCGGCGCTGACCTCCGGGCGCGGCAGCAGCACGCCGTAGGTGTCGTACCGGATCGCGCGGTAATTGGCCTCGCCGGGGTTGCCGTCGTAGCGGTAGCCGTTCTTCAGGATCAGGTAACGGCTGCCATCCTCGCGTATTTCCTGGCGCCCGGATTCGGCCACCAGCACGGTGATGCCGCGTTCCTTGGCCTTGTCGCGGGACAATTGCTTCTCGGAGATGAACAGCCCGCCCAGCGCGTCGCGATTCTCCGACAGGGTCTCGGTGTAAGTGACCCGCGACCCGTCGCGCATGGACTGGAAGCGCCCCGGCTCCAGCGTATCGAACTCGGTGAGGGCGTCCTGTGCGTTGAGAATGCGCGCCACCTGGCCGATGCCCTGGGGCGCCAGGCCCATGCTCAGCCAGGCCACCAGCAGGGCGACCACGGTGGCCGGCGCGAGGCTGTAGGCCACCAGACGCTGCTGGCTCATGCCGGTGGCTGCCAGCACGGTCATTTCGCTGTCGAGGTAGAGCCGTCCGTAGGCCAGCAGGATGCCGAGGAAAAGCCCCAGCGGCAGGATCAGTTCGAGGAAACCGGGCATCCGGTAGAGCATGATCAGCAGCAGCACGCCCGGATCGAGCAAGCCCTGGGCAGCCTGGGCGAGGTACTTGATGAAGCGCCCGCTCATGATGATCACCAGCAGCACCGCACTGACCGCGCTCAGGGTAATCAGCAGCTCTCGGGACAGGTAACGAAAGACGATCAAACCAGACCACTCCAGGGTTGTCGGGCTCGGGCGGCAACCCAGTGCGCCACCCGCGGCCGGCACGCCCACGGGCGGCCGATTTAAAAAGAGGCCGGCATTATCCTGCGATTGCGCGCGAGTGTCACGGCGAACTCGGATCGCTATCCTCCCGCTCGCCTGCGGCCGGCGCAACCGGCGATCTTCTACCGATGAACGAGCCACCCTCTACCTTTGGCCAGGCGCGAACCCGAGCCCCGACGCATAGACTCCAGCGTAGCCCGATCGGACTCTGCGCAGAGACGAGATGAACGCCCGAACGCTATCGCTGACCAGCCTCGCCATGCTCGCCTTCGCCGGCAACTCACTGCTCTGCCGCCTGGCGCTCAAACACACTGCCATCGATGCTGCCAGTTTCACCGGGCTGCGCCTCCTCGCCGGCGCACTGATGCTGAGCCTGCTCCTGCAGGTACGCCGCTCGCGAGGCAAACCCCACGGTAGCTGGTCCGGCGCTGCCGCCCTGTTCACCTATGCCGCGGCGTTTTCCTTTGCCTATCTGCAACTGGACGCCGGCGTCGGCGCCCTGCTGCTGTTCGGCGCCGTGCAGTCGAGCATGCTGCTCTACGGGGTGATGCGCGGCGAACGTCTTGGCCGCTGGGCGACACTCGGCCTGCTGCTCGCGCTTGGCGGGTTGCTTGTGCTCCTGCTGCCGGGGGCCAGTGCGCCGCCCCTCGGCAGCGCGCTGCTGATGCTGCTCGCCGGCCTCGCCTGGGCGCTCTATTCGCTGCTCGGACGCGGCGTCGCCGACCCGCTCGCCGCCACCGCCGGCAATTTTCTGCGCGCCATTCCCTTCGCCGTGCTGCTCTGCCTGGCGCTCGTCACCCGGCGCGACTGGGACCTGCCCGGGGTGACCTATGCCCTGCTTTCCGGCGCGCTCGCCTCGGGCGTCGGCTACGCCATCTGGTACACCGCACTGCGCGGCCTGGGCGCGCTGCAGGCCTCGACGGTGCAACTCAGCGTACCCATCCTCGCCGCCCTGGGCGGCAGCCTGCTACTGGGCGAAACCCTGACGCTGCGCCTGCTGCTGGTGTCGATCGCGGTGCTCGGCGGCATCGCGCTGGTGCTCGGCAGCCGCACGCGCACATGAAAAGGCCCCGCAGTGGCGGGGCCCTTCGGCTGGCGCGGTCGATCAGTCCAGCTTGTCACGAGTGACGTCGCCGGTCTTGCCATCGACGCGGAACTCGTAGACCTTGCCGTCCTGCTTCACGCCTTCTCCCTCCCAGTAACCGCCGTCGTCGGCCTCGATCTTGTGGACCTGGGTGTAACCGGCGGCCTTGGCTTTCGCCAGCGCCTGGTCGATGGTGATCCAATCGGCGCCCGGACGATCGGCCAGGGCCATTCCGGCGGTGAGTGCGGCGGCAGCTGCCAGGGTGGCAGTGAGAGTGTGCTTGAGCATGGAAAGCCTCCGTTTCCGTTATGGGGAGACACCTTGGCGGCGTCATGCAGTTGGAGGCTACTCGCGCGCCAAGGGTTCCATCCCCGTGCGATCCGCTACGCCAAGGCTGGGCATCCGCGCGCCACGACAGTAGGATACGGAGCACACCGCGACACGCCGGCGCAGGTTGGGGTGAGCACCCGTCCGGACGGATCAGCGCATCCCCGGACAGGCCATGACTGACTCGCTCCACGACCGTCGTCCTGCCACCGGACCAAAGGCATCGACGGTCTTCGCGGCATCTTCCGGATCACGCGGTGGCCCCATGCGCTGTCGCCTTCCTGCACATCAGACACCTTGTCTCGGGGACAAATCTCGATGGAATTCCTAGTCAAAAGCGCTCGCCCGGAAACCGTAAAAACCGCCACCCTGGTGATTCCCGTCGGCGAAGGCCGCGTACTCGGCAACCTCGCCCAGGCGGTCGATACGGCGAGCGGCGGCGCCATCGCCACCCTGCTCAAGCGCGGCGACCTGGCCGGCAAGCCGGGCCAGACTTTGCTCCTGCACAGCCTGCCCAACCTCAAGGCCGAGCGCGTGCTGCTGGTCGGCTGCGGCAAGGAAAGCCCGCTTTCCGACCGCCAGTTCCGCAAGCTGGTGGGCGCTGCGCACGCGGCGCTCAAGGGCCTCGGCGGCACCGACGCGGCCTTCGCCCTGGGCGACCTCGAGGTGAAGAACCGCGACGCCTATGGCAAGGCCCGCCTGACCGTGGAAACCCTGGCCGACGGCACCTACGTGTTCGATCGCTTCAAGAGCCAGAAGGCCGAAGCGCGCCCACTGAAGAAGATCACCCTGATCACCGACAAGCCCGCCCAGGCCGAGGTCGAGCGCGGCATCGTTCACGCCCGCGCCATCGCCACCGGCATGGCTTTCACCAAGGATCTGGGCAACCTGCCGCCGAACCTGTGCACGCCAAGCTTCCTGGCCGAAGAGGCCAAGTCGCTCGGCAAGACCTATCCCGGCCTGAAGGTCGAGATCCACGACGAGAAGAAGCTCAAGGCGCTCGGCATGGGCTCGTTCCTCGCCGTCGCCCAGGGCAGCGAGCAGCCCCCGCGGCTGATCGTCATGCAGTACAACGGCGGCAAGAAGGGCGAGCAGCCCTACGCGCTGGTCGGCAAGGGCATCACCTTCGACACCGGCGGCATCAGCATCAAGCCGGCCGCCGGCATGGATGAGATGAAGTACGACATGTGCGGCGCCGCCAGCGTGTTCGGCACCCTGCGCGCGGTGCTGGAACTGCAGCTGCCGATCAACCTGGTGTGCCTGCTGGCCTGCGCCGAGAACATGCCCAGCGGCCGCGCCACGCGCCCTGGCGATATCGTCACGACCATGAGCGGGCAGACCGTGGAAATCCTCAACACCGACGCCGAAGGCCGCCTGGTGTTGTGCGACACCCTCACCTACGCCGAGCGCTTCAAGCCGCAGGCGGTCATCGACCTGGCCACGCTGACCGGCGCCTGCATCGTCGCCCTGGGCAGCAACACCTCGGGCCTGATGGGCAACGACGACGCTCTGATCGAGCAGGTCCTCGACGCCGGTCGCCGCGCCGACGATCGCGCCTGGCAGCTGCCGCTGTTCGACGAATACCAGGAGCAGCTCGACAGCCCGTTCGCCGACATCGCCAACATCGGCGGGCCGAAGGCCGGCACCATCACCGCCGGCTGCTTCCTGTCGCGCTTCGCCAAGGCCTACAAGTGGGCGCACCTGGACATCGCCGGCACCGCCTGGATCAGCGGCGGCAAGGAGAAAGGCGCCACCGGCCGCCCGGTTCCGCTGCTGACGCAATACCTGCTGGATCGCACCCAGGGCTGAGTGCCCGCTGCCCGGCGCCGCGAGGCGTCGGGCAGCACGACGAGAATCCCATGCCCCAGATCGATTTCTACGTGCTCCCCACCGCCGATCCGGCGGCCCGGGTGGAGTTCGCCTGCAAGCTCAGCGAAAAGGCCTGGCGCCTCGGTCATCGCATCTACCTGCACTGCCAGAACGCCGAACAGCGCGAGGCACTGGATGCGCGGTTGTGGACGTTCAAGGGCGAGGCCTTCGTTCCGCACGGGCTGGCCGAAGACGACAGCCAGGCTCCCATCGCCCTGGGCCTGGGCGATGCGCCCGTGGCGCATTGCGATCTGCTGATCAACCTCGACCTGGCCGTGCCGGCGTTTTTCGAGCGCTTCGCCCGGGTCGCCGAGCTGGTGGTGGAAGATCCCGCCATCCGTCAGGCGGCCCGCGAGAGTTTCCGTTTCTACCGGGAGCGCGGCTATCCTCCGCAGGACCACCGCCTGCCTCGCCTTTGAAGCCATCCATGGACAGCCATCAACCTCCTCGCAAGCCCGCCCACCTGCTCGACGAACTCGAGTCGATCCGCCGCGTACTCACGCCGCCGGACCAGGAACCGCCGCTGCTGACCGATTCGCTGGATGCACCGGAGATCCCCCTGCTCAGCGAGGTCGTCGAGGAAGAACCCGAGCCGGCCCCCGTACCGCTCATGCAAGCTCCGCAGGCACCGGTCACCCCGACACCACCGGTGGTGCCGCTGGCGCAGCCGAAGCTCGCCCAAACGCCCGTGCAGCAGGCCGAGATCGCCCAGAGCCTGGGCCGCCACCTCTCGCCGGGCGCCGCCGAGCTGGCGCGCCTGGACGGCGAGCTGCGGTCCGCCGCACAGCTGCTGTTGCAGGACGTGATCGATGATTTCGTGCCGCAGATCGAAGCCGAACTGCGCCGTCGCCTCGACGCCCGTCTGGATCGTCTGCTGGCGCAACGCAAGCGCTGAACGCCGCAAAAACGCGCCATCGCCGCGCAACAGTCCGCACGCGGCAGCCTGGCTCCGCGTGCCTAGGCCCTGCCCGCCATCCCCTTTATACTTGCCGGCTTTCCTGATCAGCCGCTTTCAAGAGTCCCGCACCGCATGGACAAGACCTACCAGCCGCACGCCATCGAGACTTCCTGGTACCAGACCTGGGAAGCGAACAACTATTTCGCTCCTCAGGGTGCCGGCGAGCCGTACACCATCATGATCCCGCCGCCGAACGTCACCGGCAGCCTGCACATGGGGCACGGCTTCAACAACGCGATCATGGATGCACTGATCCGCTTCCGCCGCATGCAGGGCCGCAACACCCTGTGGCAGCCGGGCACCGACCACGCCGGTATCGCCACGCAGATGCTGGTGGAGCGCCAGATCGGCGCTCAGGGCCTGTCGCGCCACGACCTCGGCCGAGAGAAGTTCCTCGACAAGGTGTGGCAGTGGAAGGCCGAGTCCGGCGGCAACATCAGCCGGCAGATCCGCCGCCTGGGTTCCTCGGTGGACTGGTCGCGCGAGCGCTTCACCATGGATGACGGCCTCTCCGAAGCGGTCAAGGAAGCCTTCGTGCGCCTGCATGAGGACGGCCTGATCTACCGCGGCAAGCGCCTGGTCAACTGGGACACCAAGCTGCACACCGCGATCTCTGACCTCGAAGTGGAAAGCCACGACGAGAAAGGCCACCTGTGGAACCTGCGCTACCCGCTGATGGACGGCGCGAAGACCGCCGATGGCAAGGACTACCTGGTCGTCGCCACCACCCGCCCGGAAACCCTGTTGGGTGACGCCGCGGTCGCGGTGAACCCGAATGACGAGCGCTATCAGCACCTGATTGGCCGTCAGGTTCAACTGCCCATCGTGAACCGCCTGATCCCGATCATCGCCGACGATTACTGCGACCCCGAGTTCGGTACCGGCTGCGTAAAAATCACCCCGGCCCACGACTTCAACGACTACGAGGTCGGCAAGCGCCATGGCCTGCCGCTGATCAACATCTTCGACAAGAACGCCGCCGTGCTGGCCAGCGCGCAGGTGTTCGACATCGACGGCAAGCCGAACACCGAGGTCGACGCGAGCCTCCCTAGCGGTTACGCACAGATGGACCGCTTCGCCGCGCGCCGCGCGCTGGTCGCCGAGTTCGAGGCCATGGGCCTGTTGGAGAAGATCGAAGACCACGCGCTGAAAGTACCCAAGGGCGACCGCTCCGGCACCGTCATCGAACCCTGGCTGACCGATCAGTGGTACGTCTCCACCAAACCGCTGGCGGAGAAAGCCATCGCCGCGGTCGAGGGCGGCGAGATCCAGTTCGTGCCCAAGCAGTACGAGAACATGTACTTCAGCTGGATGCGCGACATCCAGGACTGGTGCATCAGCCGTCAGCTCTGGTGGGGCCACCGCATCCCGGCCTGGTACGACGAACTGGGCAACGTCTACGTCGGCCGCGACGAGATGGACGTGCGCGAGAAGCACGGGCTGGGCAGCGAGGTCCTGCTGCGCCAGGACGACGACGTCCTCGACACCTGGTTCAGCTCCGGGCTGTGGACCTTCTCGACCCTCGGCTGGCCCGAGCAGACCGACTACCTGAAGACCTTCCACCCCACCGACGTGCTGGTCACCGGCTTCGACATCATCTTCTTCTGGGTCGCCCGGATGATCATGCTGTCGACCCACCTGACCGGCCAGATCCCGTTCAAGACCGTCTACGTCCACGGCCTGGTCCGCGACGGCCAGGGCCAGAAGATGTCCAAGTCCAAGGGCAACGTGCTTGACCCGCTGGACATCGTCGACGGCATCTCGCTGGACGCGCTGCTGGAGAAACGCACCAGCGGCCTGATGCAGCCGAAGATGGCCGAGAAGATCGCCAAGCAGACCAGGGCCGAGTTCCCCGAAGGCATCGCCAGCTACGGCACCGATGCGCTGCGCTTCACCTTCTGCTCGCTGGCCTCCACCGGGCGCGACATCAAGTTCGACATGGGCCGTGTCGAGGGCTACCGCAACTTCTGCAACAAGCTGTGGAACGCCGCCAACTTCGTCATCGAGAACACCGATGGCCAGGACACCGGCGTGAATGGCGAAGCCGTGGACTTGTCCTCGGTCGACCGCTGGATCATCTCCGCGCTGCAGCGCACCGAAGCCGAAGTCACCCGCCAGCTCGACGCCTTCCGCTTCGACCTGGCCGCCCAGGCGCTCTACGAATTCGTCTGGGACGAGTACTGCGCCTGGTACCTGGAGCTGGTCAAGCCGGTGCTATGGGACGAGAACGCGCCCCTCGAGCGCCAGCGCGGCACCCGCCGCACGCTGGTGCGCGTGCTGGAAGTGATCCTGCGTCTGGCTCATCCGTTCATGCCCTTCATCACCGAGGAAATCTGGCAGCGCATCAAGGCGCAGGCCGGCGTCAGCGGCGAGACGATCATGCTGCAACCCTGGCCAGTGGCCGACGAAAGCCGCATCGACCCTGCCGCCGAAGGCGACATCGAGTGGGTCAAGACGCTGATGCTCGGCGTGCGGCAGATCCGTGGCGAAATGAACATCTCCATGGCCAAGCGCATCGACATCATCGTCGCCAATGCCAGCGAGCAGGACCTGCGCCGGCTGAACGACAACGCGCCGTTGCTGAACAAGCTGGCCAAGCTGGAATCGGTGCGCGTGCTCGCCGCCGGCGAGGAAGCGCCGATGTCCGCCACCGCGCTGGTCGGCGACATGCAGGTGCTGGTGCCGATGGCCGGCCTGATCGACAAGGCTGCGGAACTGGCGCGCCTGGACAAGGAAATCCAGCGCCTGGAGGGCGAGGTCAAGCGCATCGGCGGAAAGCTGTCCAATGCCGGCTTCGTCGACAAGGCGCCCGCCGACGTCATCGACAAGGAGCGCGCCAAACTCGCCGAAGCCGAACAGGCGCTGGCCAACCTCGCCGAACAGCGGCAGAAGATCGCCAGCCTGTAACGACGCCAAGGCCCGCACCCGCGGGCCTTGTGCATTAGGCCGGCGGCGAACCGCCTGCTCCAGAGGCATACAAGGACACTCGGAATGGACGTCAGCAAGACCAAGACCAGCTTCTACCGTCGCCTCTACGTCGCCTGGCTGATCGACAGCGGCGCGGCGACCAGCGTGCCGGCGTTGACGGAGGCTACCGGGATGCCGCGGCGCACCGCGCAGGACACCCTGGCGGCGCTGGCCGACCTGGATATCGAGTGCGCCTTCGAGCAGCAGGAAGGCGAGCGCAACAACGCCGGGCGCTACGAGATTCGTGACTGGGGCGCCATCGACAAGGCCTGGATCGAGCGGCACCTGCCGATGATCAAAGCGGTCCTGGAGTACCCGTGAGCCCATCGTCGCCCGCCATTCGACCGTCCGACGATGAATAAGGAACTGCTGCTGGTCCTCGCCCTGCTCGTCCTGTGCATCACGCTGTTCGTGCGCAATCGGCCACGGGTGGACGTGGTCGCGCTGCTGATGATCGTCGCCCTGCCGCTCGCCGGAATTCTCGAATTGCACGAAGTGCTCGCCGGGTTCAGCGACCCCAGCGTGCTGCTGATCGCCGCGCTGTTCGTCATCGGCGACGGCCTGGTGCGCACCGGCATCGCCTATCGCCTCGGCGACTGGCTGGTGCACCGCGCCGGCAGCAGCGAGACGCGCCTGCTGGTGCTGTTGATGCTGATGGTCGCCGGGCTCGGCTCGGTGATGAGTTCCACCGGTGTGGTGGCGATCTTCATCCCGGTTGTTCTCGGCGTCGCCGCGCGGATGCGCGTGGCGGCCAGCCGCCTGTTGATGCCGCTGGCGTTCGCCGGGCTGATCAGCGGCATGCTGACGCTGGTCGCCACGCCGCCGAACATGGTGGTGCACGCCGAGCTGGTGCGCGAGGGACAGGCCGGCTTCGGCTTCTTCGCCTTCGCGCCTATCGGCCTGACGATACTCGCCCTGGGCATCGGCTACCTGCTGCTGGCGCGGCGCTGGCTGGGCAGTCGCGCCTCGGAGAACGGCGAGCAGGACGCCCGGCGCACCCTCGCCGACCTGGCGCAGAGCTATCGCCTGAGCGAACGCGAGCGGCGCCTGCGCGTGCGCGCCGACTCGCGGCTGGCGAACCAGGCGCTGAACGAGCTGGAGCTGCGCCAGCAGTACGGCATAAACGTGATCGCGGTCGAGCGCCAGCACAAGTTCCGCAGCCTGCTGCTGATGGCCACCGGCAACACCGAGCTGCTGCCCGGCGACATCCTGCTGATCGACCTGGCCAGCCCGGCCATCGCCCTGCTCGGCGCCTACGACGAACTGGGCCTGGAGCCGCTGCCGTTGCAGACCTCCTACTACAGCATCCACTCCCATGTGCTCGGACTGGCCGAAGTGGCGCTGCCGCCGGATTCCGAGCTGCCGGGCAAGACCATCCAGGAACTGGGGTTCCGCAGCCGCCACAAGCTCAACGTGGTCGGCCTGCGGCGCAACCGCGAGGCGCTCGACGGCCTGCTGGTGGACGAGAAGCTGAAGACCGGCGACATCCTGCTGGTGGCCGGCGCCTGGAAGGAAATCCACCGGTTGCAGAGCCTGGGGCGGGATTTCCTCGTGCTCAGCCTGCCGGCGGAAGTGGACGAAGTGGCGCCGGCCGCGCGCAAGGCGCCGCACGCGCTGCTGGCGTTGGCGGTGATGGTGGCGCTGATGGTCAGCGGCCTGGTGCCGAACGTGATCGCCGCGCTGATCGGCTGCCTGCTGATGGGCGCGTTCCGCTGCATCGACATGGACAGCGCCTACAAGGCGATCCACTGGCAGAGCCTGCTGCTGATCGTCGGCATGCTGCCCTTCGCCCTGGCGCTGCAGAAAACCGGCGGCATCGAGCTGGCGGTGAACGGCCTGGTCGGCGCGCTGGGCGACGCCGGCCCGCGCGCGCTGCTCGCCGGGCTGTTCCTAGTCACCGCGCTGATCGGCCTGTTCATCTCCAACACCGCCACCGCGGTGCTGATGGCGCCGGTCGCGCTGAGCACCGCCGAACGCCTCGGCGCCTCGCCCTACCCGTTCGCCATGATCGTCGCACTGGCGGCGTCGGCGGCGTTCATGACGCCGATCTCCTCGCCGGTGAACACCCTGGTGCTGGGGCCGGGGCATTACCGCTTCGGCGATTTCGTCCGCGTCGGCGTGCCCTTCACCCTGCTGGTGATGGCGGTCAGCGTGGCGATGGTGCCCTGGCTGTTTCCGTTCTAGCGCGGTGACGGTGCGCGCGGCGCACCCTACGCAGGGCGGCGTGATGGCGATGCGGTGATACAGCGCGGCCGGCGCGGCTTGTGGGACAATGCCCCGCCGCGCCAACCGATAACCCGCCATGCCGAACAAGCCCGCCGCCAAGCCCCTGCTGCACCCGCGCAACCGCCACCAGGGTCGCTATGACTTTCCAAAGCTGATCGCCAGCAGCCCGGAGCTGGCGGCCTTCGTCATCCTCAATCCGTACGGCAAGCAGAGCATCGACTTCGCCAACCCGGAGGCGGTGAAGGTGTTCAACCGGGCGCTGCTCAAGCAGCTTTACGGCATCGCCCACTGGGATATCCCGCCCGGCTACCTGTGCCCGCCGATTCCCGGCCGCGCCGACTACCTGCACGGCCTCGCCGACCTGCTCGCCGCCGACAACGGCGGTGAAATCCCGCGCGGCGCCGGGGTGCGTGTGCTGGACATCGGCTGCGGCGCCAACTGCATTTACCCGCTGCTCGGCCACGCCGACTACGGCTGGCGGTTCCTCGGCTCGGACATCGACCGCGTGGCGCTGAAGGCGGCCGAGGTGATCCTGCGCAGCAATCGCCTGGACAAGGCCATCGCGCTGCGCCTGCAGGAACGCCCGGAACAGATTCTCCAGGGCCTGCTGCACGCCGACGAGCGCTTCGACCTGACGCTGTGCAACCCGCCGTTCCATGCCTCGCGCGACGAGGCCACGCGCGGCAGCCAGCGCAAATGGCGCAACCTCGGCAAGCTCGACCCGAGCCGCCAGCTGCCGACGCTGAACTTCGGCGGGCAGAGCAACGAGCTGTACTGCGAGGGCGGCGAGGTGGCCTTCGTCAGCCGGCTGATCGCCGAGAGCGCCGCCTGCGCCAGCCAGGTGCTGTGGTTCAGCACGCTGGTGTCCAAGGCATCCAACCTGCCGGCGGTGAGCGCCGCGTTGAAACGCGCCGGCGTGCGCCAGCAACGCACGATGGAGATGGCGCAGGGCCAGAAGCAGAGCCGCTTCGTCGCCTGGACCTTCCACGACGCGGCGCAACGGCAGGCGTGGCACGACGCACGCGGGCAAGGTGAACGGTCGTCGGCTGGCTGAACCGCTGCGGTGAATCATCCGCGCGGCGCGTATCCAATGAGGGTGTTCCCCGAAAAATGGAGTACGCATGACTACCGCATTCATCGGCCTGGACTACATCGTCGACATCACCCATCCCAGCGGCAGGATGGCCGCCGCCGCACAGCAGGTCATCGACCGCGACGTGATCGCCAAGGCCAACCACGCGCTGGCCATCGCACGGCGCAAGGGCTGGCTCTCGGTGCTGGTCAAGGTCGGCTTCGACAAGGGGTATCCGAACCTGCCCAGGCATTCCCGGCTGTTCGGCAACGCGAAGGAAATGGGCGTGCTGGAGATCGGCTCGCCAGGCACCGAATTCCACCCAGTGCTGGAATCCGCGCTGGCCGACATGGTGCTGGTCAAACCACGCGTCAACGCCTTCCACGGCACCGGCCTGGAGCCGGCCCTGCGCGCCCGCGGCGTGACCCGCGTGGTGCTCGCCGGGGTGAGCACGGCGATGGCGATCCAGAGCGCCGCCCGCGATGCCCACGATCGCGACTTCGAGGTGCTGATCCTCGAGGAAGCCTGCGCCGCCGCGACCCTGGCCGATCACGTCGACTCGATCCGCCTGCTCGGCAGCATCGCCAGCACGGTCACCCTGGAGCAACTGGCGCAGCTGGATTGACCCAGGCCGGGCGCGCCTGTGAAACACTAGGGGCTGTCGAGCGTTCATCGCGAGCCACGTTGCCGCGAACCAAACCTCGACGGCCCCCAGCCACCCTTCAGCCAAAGTCGCGTCCTCCATGAAGCCCAGCGTCGCCCCTGCCGTTCCGCGAACCCGCCTGCCCCGCGCCGCCACCCTGCTCGGCTATGCCGGTCGCGCCTTGTCGCTGGTGTGGAGTACCTCGCGACCACTGACCATCGGCCTGATGGCCGCGACGCTGGTGGCCGGCGTGTTGCCGGCGCTGGCCGCCTGGCTGGGCAAGCAGATCGTCGATGCGGTGGTGGCGGCGATGGAACTGCATCGCGTGCAGGGCGAGGCGCCGTTGTGGCCGGTGCTGCGCTACCTGCTGATGGAGGCCGGCGTGGTCGCCGCCATCGCCGCGGCGCAACGCGGATTGTCGGTGCAACAGTCCCTGCTGCGCGCGCTGCTCGGGCAGAAGGTCAACCTGCTGATCCTGGAGAAGGCGCAGCGCCTGTCGCTGGCGCAATTCGAGGACTCCGAGTTCTACGACAAGATGCTGCGCGCGCGCCGTGACGCCTCGGTGCGGCCGCTGGCGCTGGTCAACAAGACCTTCGCCCTGGCGCAGAACGCGCTGTCGCTGATCAGCTTCGGCGTGCTGCTGGTCGGCTTCTCGCCCTGGGCGCTGCTGATCCTGCTGGCCGGCGCGCTGCCGGTGTTCTTCGCCGAAGCGAAGTTTTCCGGCGATGCCTTCCGCCTGTTCAGCTGGCGCTCGCCGGAATCACGCATGCAGAACTACCTGGAGACGCTGCTGGCGCGCGAGGACAGCGTCAAGGAAGTGAAGCTGTTCGGTCTCGCCCCGCTGCTGCTGCAGCGCTACCGGGAGATCTTCGCCAGGCTCTACGCCGAGGACCGCGCGCTGACCCTGCGCCGCGACGGCTGGGGTTTCGGCCTCGGCCTGCTGGGCACGCTGGCGTTCTACGGCGCCTACGCCTGGGTGGTGCTGGACACCGTGGGCGGGCGCCTGAGCCTGGGCGACATGACCATGTATCTGCTGCTGTTCCGCCAGGGCCAGGCCGCCGTGGCGAGCAGCCTGTCCGCCATCGGCGGGATGTACGAGGACAACCTCTACCTGTCCAACCTCTACGACTACCTGGAACAGCCGGTCGCCGAGGAACGCGGCACGTTGCATGCCGGCGTGCTGCCGGGCGACGGCCTGCGCTTCGAGGGTGTCGGCTTCCAGTACCCGGGCGCCAGCCGGCCGGCGCTGCAGGGCATCGACCTGCACCTGGAGCCCGGCCACAGCCTGGCGCTGGTCGGCCAGAACGGTTCCGGCAAGACCACGCTGATCAAGCTGCTGACGCGCCTGTATGCGCCCAGCGAGGGGCGCGTGCTGCTCGACGGCAGCGACCTGCAGGAGTGGAATGCCGAGGCGTTGCGGCGGCGGATCGGGGTGATCTTCCAGGACTTCACCCGCTACCAGCTGAGCGTCGGCGAGAACCTGGGCGTCGGCGACGTGGAGGCCTTCGACGATCCGGAACGCTGGCGCGAAGCCGCCGAACGCGGCATGGCCAGCGACTTCATCGACGACCTCGACCAGGGCTACGCGACCCAGCTCGGCCGCTGGTTCCGCGACGGCCAGGAGCTCTCCGGCGGGCAGTGGCAGAAGATCGCCCTGTCGCGCTCGTGGATGCGCCGCTCGGCGGACATCCTGGTGCTCGACGAACCCACCGCCGCGATGGACGCCGCCGCCGAAGCCGAGGTGTTCGCACGCTTCCGCGAACACGCCGCGGGCAAGATGACCATCCTCATCTCGCACCGCTTCTCCACGGTGCGCAGCGCCGAGCAGATCATCGTGCTCGAACACGGGCGCATCCTCGAACAGGGTAGCCACGCGCAGCTGCTCGCCGCCGAAGGCCAGTACGCGCAGTTGTTCCGGCTGCAGGCCGAGGGGTATCTGTAGGGGCGGCTCGCTGCACTGCATCGCGTGGGCTGAAGCCCAACCTGCGGCGGACGCGCACGCCGCTCCCCATTCATGGGAGAGGGCTGGGTGAGAGGGAAGGCAACGCCCTGGTAGACGGAAAAAGCCCGCTCGATGCGGGCTTTTTCAGCCGTCCACCGAATCCCGCCTATGGGTACTTGCGCTTCTCCGGCGCCGGCGGGAAGTACTGGTAGAGCCAGGTCTCGCTGAGCACCTGCCTGTCGCTCGCGCGGCGGATGAAGGCGCGAAATTCCACGGGATCCACACTGTCGTTGGTGGGGAACCAGTCGAACAGCGCGCGGAAGCCCTTCACCTCCGGATGCAGCGCAAGGATGTGGAAGTCCTTCGCCTCGCCGTTGGATGCGGTGACCACCAGCTCGATGCCCTCGCTGGGGGCCATGGCGTCCAGCGGGCCGCCGGTGAAGTCGATGGCGAAGCGCCGCGCCCAGACCTCCGGGTAATGCTCGCCCGGCGCCCAGCCCTCGATGAAACCGCCCATCCCGGAGCGCGTGGCGAGCACCCTCGCCAGCGACGGCTGCACCGGCGGCAGCGCGGCCCAGTAGAGCTTGTACGCGTAGTTCAGCGACGTTCCGGCGGTGATCGCGCGCTTGGGATTCCAGAACACCACGATGTTGTCCAGCGTCTCGCCGGTGGTCGGCAGCTCCATCAGGTCGACGCTGCCCTCGCCCCAGTCGTTGGTCGGCTCGACCCACAGGCTCGGCCGGCGGCTGTACCAGTCCACGGTGTCTTGGTAGGTGGCGAAGTCGTGGTCGCTCTGCACCAGGCCGAAGCCTTTCGGGTTGTTGTCGGCGAAGGCGTTGAACTGGATGCGCTCGGGGTTGTTCAGCGGGCGGCAGACCCACTCGCCATTGCCGCGCCACATCGACAGCCGGTCGGAATCGTGGATGTTCGGGTGGATGGTGTCGCACATGCGCCGCTCGTGGCCGCCGCAGCTGAACATGCTGGTCATCGGCGTGATGCCGAGCTGCCTGATCGCCTGGCGCGCGTTGACGTGCGCGTCGATGGACATCACCACCTGGTCCGGCTGGCAGTCGATGTCGAAGCGGTAGGCGCCGGTGGCGCTGGGCGAATCGAGCAGCGCATAAAGCACGAAGCGGGTGCTGTCCTTGTCCGGCGTCTCGAACCAGAACTCGACGAAATTGGGGAATTCCTCGGGGCCGCCGGCGTAGGTGTTGATCGCCAGGCCGCGCGCCGAGAGGCCGTACTGGCCGGTCTTGTCCACCGCGCGGAAGTAGCTGGCGCCGAGGAAGGAGACGATGTCGTACTTGGCGATGTTCGGCTGCTTGAACGCCTTGAACCCGGAGAAGCCAAGGTCGCCCTTGAGCTGGGCGACATCGACGCCGCTGCTGGCGTAGTTGAACAGTTCCGGGCGGAAGTGCACTTCGCGCGACAGGCGCGTGGCCGGGTCGATGCTGTGCATGCGCACCGGCTGGCGGAACGCCATGCCGACGTGGAAGAACTGCACGTCGAGCTGGCCTTCGAGGTCCTTCCACAGCGAATGCTCGGGGTCGTACTGAATGGCGTTGAACTGCTGCGGGGTCATCTTCGCCAGGGTCGGCGGCAGCGTCTCGCGGGTATCCACGTAGGGCTTGCCGGCGAGCGCCTTGGCCTGCGCCTGCAGGCGCTTGAAGTCGAAGGGTTCGGCGGCGCCGTTGGCGGTGTCGGCGAGCACGCGGGCGGCGAAGAAACCGGACGCCGGCAGGCCGGTCAGGGCGGCCAGCGCCATGGACGCTTTCAACAGATTTCGTCTTTGCATGGATCACTTCACGACGGAGGTTCTGGGAACCGCGCACCCGCGAGGCGGCGGCAGGGGTAAACGTGGCAATGGACGCCATAACGCGGCGACAGTTCGGCAATGATGCCTGCAACGGCCGCCGTTGAGCGCTCGCGGCCCCTAAAAACGCAGGCGGTCCGCGGAGCGAATTCTTTACCGGCTGTTACGGCGTCGCCGGCACCCGGGGTTCGACGGCGAAGCGCTTCTCCAGGCTGCTGTAGCCCATGCCGTGGCCCTTGCTGACCTTGAGCTGCACCGGAATGCGCTCCTTCAGCGCCTCGACGTGGCTGATGATGCCGATCATCTTGCCGCTGGCGTTCAGGCTGTCCAGCGCGTCGAGGGCGATGTCCAGGGTTTCGCCGTCCAGCGTGCCGAAGCCTTCGTCGAGGAACAGCGAGTCGATGCTGGTCTTGTGGCTGACCAGGTCGGACAGCGCCAGGGCAAGCGCCAGGCTGACCAGGAAGCTCTCGCCGCCGGACAGCGTGCGCGTGTCACGGGCGACATCCGCCTGCCAGGTGTCGATCACCTCCAGTTCCAGTTCGCCGACCGATTTGCGCGCCAGCAGGTAGCGCCCATGCAGGCGTTCCAGCTGACGATTGGCGAGGTGCACCAGGTGGTCGAGGGTCAGGCCCTGGGCGAACTTGCGGTACTTGGCGCCGTCCGCCGACCCGATCAGGCCGTTGAGGTGCTGCCAGAGCTGGTGCTCGCCCTCCTGCGCAGCGATCGTGGCGAACAGCGCCTGCTGGCTCTGCCGACGCTGTTCGTCGCCCTGCAGTTGCGCGCGGATCTCGCCCTGGCGCTGGGTCAGGCTGCGCAGCGCGGCGTCCAGCTCGGCCAGGCGCGCATCCAGTTGCGCGGCGTCCGCGTCGGTCTTGGGTGCGGCGCGCAGGTCGGCCAGCGCCTGTTCGGCCGACGCTCGCAATGCCTGCGCCTGGGCCAGCCCGGTGTGCAGGCGCTCCCTGGCGTCCTGCAGGGTGGCACGCTGCGCCTCGTCCAGGCAGGCCTCGAGAAACGCCTCGGTGTCGGCGAACGGGCTGTCTTCCAGCGCCACGTGCCAGGCCTGCTCGGCCTCGGCGAACCTGGCCTGGTCCTGCGCCAGGCGCCGTTCCAGGCTGTGCCGGGTGCCCTGCAATTCGGCGCTGCGCTGCTGCGCGCCGGCGAGCTGCGACTCCGCCTCGCCTATCGCGGCCTCCAGATCGGCCGGCGGCGCGTCCTCGGGCAGATCCGCGTGCTGCGCCGCCTGCCAGCGCTGCATCCACTTGCCGGCCAGCTCGCGGACATGGGCGGCGGCGTGCTCCAGCGTTGTCTGCTGTTCGCGCAACGCCTGCAGCCGCGCCTGCGCCTGCTGCCAGGCCTGGGCATCGGCTTCGCGCTCGCGCAGCCAGGCGGCGCCATCGGTCGGCAGCGCGTAACCGAGGGTTTGCAGCTCGGCAGCCAGCCTCTCGTCCGCTTGCGCCTGCTGCGCGTGCAGCTTGCTCAACTGGCGGCCCAGCTCGTCCAGCGCGGTTTGCCGGGCGAGCTGGTCGCGTTGCGCCAGGGCCAGCGCCTGCGCGGCGTCCGCTTCGGCCTGCTGGGCCCGCTGCAGTTCGAGGCGGGCGCTCTCCAGCTGCTGCTTCAGGCCATCCAGCGCTTCCAGCCGACACTGCACCTCGGCCAGCGCCGCAACCTGATGGGCCTGCGCCCCGGCGATGGCCGAGGAATCGCCGGGTTCCAGCGCCAGGGTTTCGCACTGCTGCTGCCAGGCCTGGTCTAGCAACAGCCGCTGTTCCTCGCCGGACACCAGCAGCTCGCCGGCCTGGCGGCGCTGCTCGTCCAGCGCCGAGGCCTGCCGGCTGAGTTCCTGACCGCGCTCGCCCAAGGCCTCCAGCTCCGCCTCCTTCGCCGCCAGGGCGCGGGCGGTCTCCGAGACGTCCAGCGCCTGATACGCGGCGATCGCCGGATGCTCGCGGGCGCCGCACAGCGGGCAGGCATCGCCGGGCTGCAACTGCGCGCGATGGGTTTCCAGCGCTTTGATGCGCTCTTCCTGGGCGAGCAGCGTCTTCTTGTCCTGTACCTGCTGCTTGAGGTCGCGGTAACGCTCGCGCAGCGCCGCGACTTCTGCGTTCTTCTCGTCCTGCTGACGCTGCCGCGCGGCCAGCGTGACGCGCGCCTGCTCGACCTGGCCGGCCAGTTGCGTGCGCCGCTCGCCGAGCTGGCGCAGCTGTTCCAGGGCACTGCCGCGGGCCAGCAGGCGCTGCCAGTCGGCGCGCCACTCGGCCTCGCTGCGACCGTCGAGGGTCGACTGCCAATCCCGCTGCGGCGCCTCCAGCGCCTGCCGCGCCGCCTGCAGATGTGCCTGCGCCCTCTGCAGGTGCTGCTGCCGGTCGGCGACCTCGGCGCCCAGCGCGTGCAACTGGCGGGCGGCGTCCTGCTGGCGCGCCTGCGCCTCGGCGATTTCCTGCTGGCAGGTGCTGCGTGCCTCGAACCGGCTGCGCCAGCCGCTCAGTTGCTCGGCCAGGGCTGCATGCGGCGCGCGCTCGCTCAAATCGGCGTCCAGACTTCGCCGCTGCTCGACCACGGCCGACAAAGCCTCGCCGCGCTCGCCCGCCAGCCGCGCGGAGAAACGCTGCGCCTGCCAGAGCTGACGCACGGCTTCGGCGGACACCGCCGCCTGTTCGTCGAGGACCGCCTGCAACGACCGCCGGGTGTCCTGCAGCGCCTGCTCCGCTTCCAGGCGATGCCCCTGCACCGGCAGCAGCCGCGCCGCCGGCTCGCTGTCGGCGAGGCGTTGCAGATCGCCCGCCGCCGCGTCCAGCGCCTGTCGCGCCCGGTCTTCGCCGGCCAGCGCGTCCTGCTGGCGCGCCTCGGCCTTGCCCAGCTCATCGAGCCAGTGGCGTTCGCCCTGGGCGCTGGCGAGTTGCCGGTGCAACGTCGCCTCCTCGCCTGCCAGGCGCGCGGCCTCTTCGGCCAATCCGGCACGCTGCGGCTCGTCGAGCAACTCGACGCCCTCGGCGCGCGCGCGGAGCTGCTCCAGTGCCGCCTTGACCTCGCGGGTGCGCTCGAAAACCCGCTGCGACAGCTGCCCGTAGATGTCGGTGCCGGTCAGCTCTTCCAGCAGCTCGGCGCGCTGGTTGGCCGACGCCTCGAGAAAGGCGGCGAAACCGCCCTGGGCCAGCAGCATCGACTTGGTGAAACGCTCGAAATCCAGCCCGGTCAGGCGCTCCACCTCGCGCGGCTTCTCGCTCAGCTTGTCGCTGATGATCTGCCCGTCCAGCCGCGCCAGCTCGGCACGCGGCGCCTGCAACGCGCCGTCGGCCTTGTCGCGCGCCCGGCGCTGGCTCCAGAACGCCCGGTAGCCCTGCCCCTTCACCTCGAACTCCACCTCGGCCAGGCAATCGGCGCAGTGCCGCGTCATCAGCTCGTTGCTACTCGCCGACAGCGCATTCATCCGCGGCGTGCGGTGGTAAAGCGCCAGGCAAATGGCATCGAGCAAGGTGGTCTTGCCCGCCCCGGTCGGCCCGGTGATGGCGAACAACCCGTTGTCGCGGAACGGCTCTGCGGTGAAGTCGATCTTCCACTCGCCCTTGAGCGAGTTGAGGTTCTTCAGGCGCAGCGAGAGGATTTTCATGGCGGGAGCTGATCAGGTCGGGGTTGGCATTCTAACGGCAGCGCGGAGCCCCTGCCGACCGGGCGTGACAAGTCTCGTAGGGTGGGTTAGCGGCATCGCTCGATAGCCCCTGACGACCCGAGGCCGAAAGCCGCGTAACCCACCGGGCGGAGTCCGGCATGTCACCCCCTGGCGGGTTACGCCGCACGCCGGCTTCCGCGCCTGCCCCACCCCTCGCCCGGCGCGGCTAACCCACCCTACGTGGGTGTGCTCCAGTTCCGTAGGGTGGGCAACGCTTCACCTGCCCACCGGGCGGTTCATCGCCCGACACTATTCCCCGTCCTGCAACTCGCCGAGCACCTGCCGGTGTAGATCGTGGAGACGCTGCTGGAGGGCGTCGTCGAGGGTTTCGCTGGCGAGGCGACGGGCGAAGACGTCGTGCGGGGTGAGCTCGTCGAGGGTTTCGCGGGATTCACCAACCAATCTGGCTCCGATCGAATCCCGCGCACCGCGCACACAAAAAAGATCAACCGGTAGCCCCTCGCATAGCGAGGCCACTTGGGCCCAAAGGTCACTGCGGTAATCGCTTGCGGTTACCGTTACATCCAGCCACACCGGCAACGTCGCGCTGCCCTCGCGCGCCGCGTCGGCGATCGCTCCCTTGAGTTCCGCCAGCGAGCCGCGCAGCGAGGCCAGCGGCTGGAAGCGCGGCACCGGCAGCGGCGTCACGGCGCGCAGGCCGTCGCTGTCGAGGTCCACCAGCAGTACCTGTTTTTCCTGCCGCGCTTCGTCGAAGGCCAGCGGGATCGGCGAGCCGCAGTAGCGGATGTGCTCCAGGCCGCCGACCTTCTGCGGCCGGTGGATGTGCCCGAGGGCGATGTAGGCCGCCGCCGGGAAGGCGTTGGTGGGAAAGGCCTCCAGCGCGCCGACGTAGATTTCCCGCACCGAATCGCTGGCACTGGCACCCACGGTGGTGAGGTGGCCGCTGGCGATGATCGGCAATGCGCCACCGAGTTCGGCGCGGCGCCGCTCGGCCTGCGCGAAGAGTTCCCGGTAGTGCCCGGCGATGGCTTCCTGCAGCGAGCGTTGCTTGTCCTCGGCGCTCTGCCCCGCTTCGCTGCGGAGCAGGTCGCGCGGGCGGAGGAACGGGATCGCGCAGAGCAGCGCGCCCGGCGAGCCGTCGCGCTTGTCGAGCACCAGCAACTGGTCTTCCGGGTTTTCCGCCACCGCCGGGACCACCCGCGCGCCGAGCCGGCCGAGCAGGCTGCGCGACTCGCCGAGGGTCGCCACCGAGTCATGATTGCCACCGAGCACGACCAGTTGCGCACCGCTGTCGCGCAGGTCGACGACGAAGCGGTTGTACTGCTCGCGGGCGTAGCTGGGCGGCGCGCCGTTATCGAAGATGTCGCCGGCGATCAGCACCACGTCCACCGCCTGCTCGCGCACCTGGCCGATCAGCCAGTCGCAGAACGCCTGGTGCTCGGCCTGGCGGGTCTTGCCCATGAAGTGCTGGCCGAGGTGCCAATCGGAGGTGTGCAGCAGGCGCAGGCCGTCGAAGGGCGCGGCGGCCGGCGAAGTATCGAACAGGGAGAGGGTTTCCATCGTGGTGCCCTTGCTGGCGGGCTCGTTTGCCGAGCCCGCCGGGAGGATCACAGGCCGCTGTTGAGCCCGGTGTTTTCCGCGGCGCCGATGTGCACGTTCATGCACTGCACGGCGGCGCCGGCAGCGCCCTTGCCGAGGTTGTCGAGGCGCGCGACCAGGGTCACGCGCTCGGCATTGCCGAAGACGAACAGGTCGGCGCGGTTGCTCTCGTTGCACGCCTGCACGTCTAGGAAACCGCCGTCGAGGTTGTCGGCGCCGTCCAGCGGCATCACGCGGATGAACGGCTCGCCGGCGTAATGCCTGACCAGCGCGGCGTGGAGGCTTTCCACGCTGGCGCCGGTCGGCAGGTGGCTGAGCTGCAGTGGAACGGTCACCGACAGGCCCTTGAGGAAGTCGCCGACGATGGGGTTGAACACCGGCGCCGCGGCGATCCCGGTCTGCACGCGCATTTCCGGCAGGTGCTTGTGCGCCTGGGAGAGGGCGTAGGGGCGCGGGCTCTTCAGCTTGGCGTTAGCGCCGGCTTCGTATTCGGCGATCATCTGCTTGCCGCCGCCGCTGTAGCCGGTCAGCGAGAAGGCGCTGAGCGGGTAGTCGGCCGGCAGCAGGCCGGCGTCCACCAACGGGCGAACCAGCAGGATGAAGGCGGTGGCATGGCAGCCGGGGTTGGCGATGCGCTTGCTGGCGCGGATCGCCTCGCGCTGGCCGGGCGCCAGCTCCGGCAACCCGTAGGCCCAGCCGCTGTCGGTGCGGAACGCGGTGCTGGCGTCGATGATGCAGGTGTTCGGGTTGTTCACCAGCGCGACGGCCTCGCGCGAGGCGGCGTCGGGCAGGCAGAGGAAGGCCACGTCGGCGGCGTTGAGGAAACGCGCGCGCTCGGCGGAATCCTTGCGCTTGGCGTCGTCGATGCGCAGCAGCTCGATATCCGAACGACCGCCGAGGTAGTCGAGCAGGCGCAACCCGGTGGTGCCTTCCTGGCCGTCTACGAATACTTTGAACGTCATTGCCCAGCCCTCGCGAATAGGTGACGGCCCGCCCGCGGGCCCGATTGGCCGACATTGTACCGACTCGACCGGCGCACGACAGCGCGAGCGGCGCCGATCATCGTGCCGGGAGCGTGTGTCACGCGGCGTAACCCACCAGGCGGAGTCATGCCGGATTCCGCCGGCGGGTTACGCGGCTTTCGGCCACAGGGTCGCCAGGGTTCATCGGGCGATGCCGCTAACCCACCCTACGGGGCTGGCGAACGAGTTCGTCCCTACGAGAGCGTTCGCCACGGGTGCAGGCGCGCCGGATGACGGGCGCTCGGTACGTAGGGTGCGCCGTGCGCACCGCAAAGGGAGAGCGATTCCCACCGCAGACAAGCGGCCTCGGTGCGCGCGGCGCACCCTACGGCGCGATGCCGTGGCCGCCACCCAGGCCGGGGAAATCCGGGCGCGGTCAGAACGCCCAGTCGGTCACCACGACGTGGGTCTTCACCCGTTGCATGCCGGGGAAGTTCTCGATCTGCCCGCGGATTTCACCGAGCCGCGCCATGCTCGCGACTTCCAGGTAGACCAGCATGTCGGTCTCGCCGCTGATGCCGCTGCAGCGCTGGATTTCCGGGAAGGCGCGCATCCGCTCGACGTACTGCTCGCAGCGGCTCTCGTGATAGAACAGCTCGAGGTAGGCCTTGATCGCGTTGCTTTCCGGGTCGGCGACGCGGGCGTGATAGCCCTGGATCACGCCGCGCTCCTCCAGTTGGCGGATGCGTTCGGCCACCGCCGAGCGCGACAGGCTGATGCTTTCGGCGATGCGGGTGACGGGGGTGCGCGCGTCGCTGCGCAACAGGGCGATGATCTGGCGATCGAACTTGTCCACGGGGTTCTCGCAAAACGGTGACAGGCGATTCGGCGGCGGCTTGCGCCACTCTGCCGGGCAAAGCCGGCAACCTGAATGGCGGCGGCGGCCTAACATGGCTTACCGCCGTTTCAAGCCCGCGAGCATACCGTATGAGCCGTCTGAACAAGGAGCTGGGGCTGCTGCAAGGCATTGCCCTGCTCGCCACTTCGCTACTGGGAACCGGGATCTTCGTGGTCCCCGCCCTCGCCGCCAGCAGCGCCGGTATCGCCTCGCTGTGGGCCTGGCCGTTGCTGATCCTGCTGGTGTTGCCGGTGGCCTTCACTTTCGCCCAGCTCGGCCGGCGCTTTCCCCACGCCGGCGGCGCGCCGCACCTGATCGGCCGCGCGTTCGGGCTGCGCTTCGAGCGGGTCAGCGCCTGGCTGTTCCTCGCGGTGATTCCGGTCGGCGTGCCCGCCGCGCTGCACATCGGCGTGGGCTTCTGGCAATCGGTGTTCGCCATCACGCCCGGCCAGGCGCTGGCGATCCAGCTCGGTACGCTGGCGATCATCCTGTTGCTCGGGCAACGGCCGATGCGCGCCTCCGGCAGCCTGCAGGCGGCGATCGCGGTGGCCATCGTCGCCTGCATCGCGCTGATCTGGTGGGCCGGCGATCTGCCGGACGCCAGCCTGCCGCTGCTGAACAGCGCCGCGCCCGACTGGTCGCGCCTGCCGACGGCGCTGGCGGTGATGTTCTGGTGCTTCGTCGGCATCGAGGCGTTCGCCCACCTCGGCGAGGAGTTCCGCCGCCCGCAGCGCGACTTCCCGCTGGCACTCTTGCTCGGCACCCTGCTCGCCGGGCTGGTGTACTGGGCCTGCTCGCTGGCGGTGCTGAACTTCGGTCACTACGGCGACGCCCAGCGCGATGCCACCTCGCTGCCCGACCTGGTCGGCCAGCTGTTCGGCGAACGCGGCCGCTGGCTGCTGGCACTGCTCGGCTACCTGGCCTGCTTCGCCTCGACCAACGTCTACCTGCTGGGTTTCGCCCGGTTGCTCTGGAGCCTGGCCGACGAAGGCAAGGCGCCGGCCGGGCTGGCGCGGCTCAACCGGCACGGCGTGCCGTCCCGCGCGCTGCTGCTGATCGTCGCCTGTTGCGCGCTGTGTTCGCTGGCGAGCAGCCTGCTGTCGCTGTCGGTGGACGAGCTGATCCGCTACGCCAACGGCAACTTCGTGCTCATCTACCTGCTCAGCATGGCCGCGGGCTGGGTGCTACTGGAGGGTCTCTGGCGCTGGCTGGCGGGACTTTCCGTGGCGCTTTGCGCGCTGGTGCTGGTGGCGCTGGGCGTTCAGGCGCTGTACGCGCTGGCGCTGCTCGGCGTGCTTGTGGCGCTGCATGGGCGGCGACCGCCCCGTCGGGCCGCCGCCACCCAAGGGTGACCCTCGGCGCGGGCCTGTGTTATCAAGACAGGCTTTCCAGCAAGGGCCGGGCCGCATGAATTCCTATATCGACCTGCTGATCAGCGATTGCGACGGCGTGATCGTCGACAGCGAAATCATCGTCGAACGCCTGCGCCGCGAGGTGCTAGGCGAGCGGTTCCCGCTGCAGGAACTGGATATCCTCCTGGCCGGCACCTTCGGCCTGCAGAGCCACGACATCCTCGCTCGCGTCGAGGCGCACTTCGGCGTCGAACTGCCGGACGGCTTCCACACCGAGCTGCGCCAGCGCAGCGAAGCCGCGACCTTCCGGGACGCCGCGCCAATCGCCGGCGTGCGCGACGCGCTGCTGGCCGTCGACCTGCCGCTGGCAGTGGTCAGCAACAGCCGCCGGGCCAGCGTCGAGCACGCGTTGCAGCGCGCCGGCCTGCGCGAACGCGTGGACTCCGGGATCTTCGCCGCCGAGGACGTGGAGCGGCCGAAACCGGCGCCGGACCTCTACCTGCTGGCGGCCAGGCGTGCCGGCGTCGTGCCGTCGCGCTGCCTCGTGGTCGAAGACAGCGCCACCGGCGCCACCGCCGCGCTGACCGCCGGAATGCGCGTGATCGGCTTCCTCGGCGCCAGCCACATTCCGCCGGAGCACGGCGAAGTGCTGCGCGAACTGGGCGTCGAGGCGCTGCTCAGGGACATGCGCGAACTGCCGGCGCTGGTCGAGCTGCTGCGCGGCGAGCCGTCTCGCCCGGTATGACGCCCGCCCACAGCGATGCGCCGCGGCGGATCAACGTGGTCGGCACCAGCGGCAGCGGCAAGAGCACCTTCGCGCGGCGCCTGGCCCATCAGCTCGGCCTGCCCTGCATCGAGATGGACGCACTGTTCTGGCGTCCTGACTGGCAGGAGTCCGACGACCCGAGTTTCTTCGCCCGCCTGCAACGCGCGCTGGCACAGCCGGGCTGGGTGCTCGACGGCAACTACCAGCGCACCGCCGCGATGAAGTGGCGGGACGTGCAGATGATCGTCTGGATCGACTACTCGTTGATCCGCACCCTTTACCAGGCCATCAGCCGGGCACTGCGGCGCTCCTTCAGCGGCGACGAGCTGTGGCCGGGCACCGGCAACCGCGAGAGTTTCCGCCGCTCGTTCCTCAGCCGCGACTCGATCCTGCTCTGGACGCTGAAGAACTTCCGCAGCAACCGGCGGCGCTACACCGAGGTTTTCGCCGACCCTCGCCTCGCCCATGTCCAGCGGGTACGCCTGCGCAGCCCGGCGGCCGTCGAGACCTTCCTGCTCTCACTGCACTGACGCCGCAACCCCGTGCCTCGGGTAAACTGCGCGTCTTTCCCGTTCGCCACGAGACCGCCATGCCGATCCGCCACGCCATCGTCCACCTGATCGACAAGAAACCCGACGGCACGCCCGCCGTGCTGCACGCACGCGACAGCGAACTGCACGAGTCGCAGGCCATCGAGAACCTGCTGGCGGACCTCAACGAAAGCTACAACGCCAAGCAGGGCAAGGCCTGGGGGCTGTTCCACGAGGAGTCCGGCGCCTACCCGTTCAGTGGCTGGCTGAAGCAGTACCTGGACGGGCAACAGGACTTCACCGCCTTCAGCCGCCAGGCCGTCGAGCACCTGCAGAAGCTGATGGAGGAATCCAACCTCTCCACCGGCGGCCACGTGCTCTTCGCCCATTACCAGCAGGGCATGACCGACTACCTGGCGATCGCCCTGCTCCACCACAGCGAAGGCGTCACCGTGACCGAGGCGCTGGACGTGGCGCCGGCCAAGCACCTCGACCTCGGCCAGCTGCACCTGGCCGCGCGCATCAACATCTCCGAGTGGCAGAACAACAAGCAGTCCAAGCAGTACATCTCCTTCATCCGCGGCAAGAACGGCAAGAAGGTCTCGGACTACTTCCGCGACTTCATCGGCTGCCAGGAGGGCGTCGATGCGCCGAGCGAAACGCGCACCCTGCTCAAGGCTTTCAGCGATTTCGTCGAGAGCGAGGACCTGCCAGAAGAACAGGCGCGGGAGAAGACCAGTGCGCTGGTCGGCTACGCCACCACCCAGGCCAAGCTCGGCGAGCCGATGACCCTGGAAGAACTCTCCGGGGTGATCGACGAGGACCGGCCGAAGGCGTTCTACGACCACATCCGCAACCGCGACTACGGCCTGTCGCCGGAGATTCCGCCGGACAAGCGCACGCTGAATCAGTTCCAGCGCTTCACCGGGCGCGCCGAAGGGCTGTCGATCAGCTTCGAGGCGCATCTGCTGGGGTCGAAGATCGAGTACGACGAGGGCCGTGACATGCTGATCATTCGTCAGCTGCCGACCCAGTTGAAGGACCAGCTCAAACGCCGCAAGGACTGACGATGAAACGCATCCTGCTGATCCTCGCCGCGCTCGCCACCTGGCAACAGTGGGACCGCGTCGAGCCGCTGCTCGGCCTCGGCCAGCCGGTGCACCGCCAGGCGCGCACCGGCGAGGTGATTCTCTACGCGACGTCCTGGTGCGGCTATTGCGCCAAGACCCGCGCCTTCCTCGCCGAACGCGCGATTCCCTACCGCGAACTCGACATCGAGAAGTCCGCCGACGGCCGCCGCGCCTACGACGCGCTCGGCGGCCGCGGCGTGCCGGTGATCGACGTCAAGGGCACGGTGATCCATGGCTACGACCCGCAGGGCATCCTCGCCGCCTACTGAGCCGTGCCTCAGAGCGCCTCGATGCGGAAGCCGACGCGCGGGAAGTGCACATGGACCACGCCCGCGCGCGCGTCCTCGCGGCGCAGGATCAGCTCTTCGGCACCGGCGTGGAGCAACTCGCCTTCCACCGGATCGACGCCGTAGTCGGTCGCCGCGATCAGCACCCGCTGGCCCACCGAGAAACCGTTCGGCTCCTCGATCGAGGTCTGCGGCAACGCCGCCGGGCTCGCCTGGCGGGCGACCTCGATGGCCTCGGCGGCGCTCATCTCGCTGGGCGAACCCTGGCCGAAATCCAGCACCCGCTGCAGCCAGCGCACGACCTCGGGGTAGGCGTCCACCAGCGGCGCGGTGACCGGCGTGGCCTTGAGGAACCACAGCGGGTGGGCCATGGCGAAATCGGCGATGGACGCCTCGCCGAAGAGGAACTCGCCGCCCTGCGCCAGTTGCTGTTGCAGGCGCGTCATCAGCGTCGGCCAGTTGTGGCGCGCCAGCTCGGCCGGCAGACGCGACGCCGAACCACCGCTGAACAGCCCGGCACGGTCGGCGAGGAAGCCCTGGATCGCTTCCGGCGACAGGCGGGCGAAACGCACCGCGACGGATTCGGGCTGGAACACCAGGGTGACGGCATGCTGGAACACCACCGAGTCGGCCCAGTGGGCGAAGGCGGCGACGGTGAATGCCTGGCCCTGCGGGAACAGCGTCGGGGCGGCCTTCTCCGCCTCCAGCCGGCGGGCGATCAACGCGGTGTCACAATAGATGTCCGCACCGACCTGCAACACCGGCGTCTTGCGGTAGCCGCCGGTGAGCGCCAGCAGATCGGGCTTGGGCATTACCGGCGGAATGTTCACCGAGTGCCAGCTCAGCTGTTTGAAGCCGAGCAGCAGGCGGGTCTTGTGGGCGAACGGCGAGGCTGGATAGTGGTGCAGGATGAGGTCGTGCATGCTGGCTTCCGCTGTTGTTGTTCGTACGGCCAGCTTACCCGCCGGCTTCCCCGCGTCCCAGCCACTCAGGCGGATGGCGTGGCATCAGCGCCATGCATGGCGATCAGCTGTTCCTTCGCGACCTTCTTCAGTTGCTTGATCGCCCGCTCGCGGCGCAGTGCGTCACCCTTGCCGGGGCAGGCCTCCACGTACACCAGCGCCTGCGCCGGGCTGGAGTGGAAGAAGCGCGCGCCCTTGCCGCTGCAATGCATGGCGAAGCGCCGCTGCGGGTCGTCGCTGATGCCGCAGTAGAGCGCGCCGTTGGCGGCGCGCACCAGGTAGACGAACCACGGCTTGGCTTCGCCGGCCGGCGCCGCGGCGGGCTCGCT
>NZ_DEYR01000025.1:0-15857 GCF_002364635.1 Pseudomonas sp. UBA3153 | reverse complement strand
TGGCCTGCACGGCGCGGCTGGTGCGCAGCGCGGCCTGCACGTCGGCGGCGTCCGGCTCCTCCAGCGCGCGGGCCAGGATCGACACCTCGGCGCACTTCTGCACGGCAAAGGCCAGCCAGCTCTTCAGTTCGTCGTCGAAACGGTCCTCTCGCGCCAGGTCTACCGGGCTGTGCAGCAGCGAACAGGACGGCGCCACCCAGAGGCGCTCGCCGAGCCGTTCGGCGGCCGGGCGCAGCACGTCCAGCGCCTTGTCCAGGTCGCAGCGCCAGACGTTGCGCCCGTTGACCAGACCCAGGGACAGCACCTTGTAGGTCGGCAGGCGGTCGAGAATCGTCGGGTACTGTTCCGGCGCGCGCACCAGGTCAACGTGGATGCCGTCCACCGGCAGGTTCACCGCCAGCCCGAGGTTGTCGTCGAGCGCCGAGAAATAGGTGGCCAGGAGTTTCTTCAGCGGCGCGTGCTGCAGCAGGTTGTAGGCGCGCTCGAAGGCATTCTTCCATGCCTGCGGCAGGTCGAGGGTGAGGATCGGCTCGTCGATCTGCACCCATTCGACGCCCTGCGCGGCCAGCCGGCCGAGCACTTCGCCGTACACCGGCAGCAGCCGTTCGAGCAGGTCGAGCTTGTCGAAGCCGGCCTCCTTCTCCTTGCCCAGCCACAGGTAGGTCAGCGGCCCGATCAGCACCGGCTTGACCGCATGGCCGAGCGCCCGCGCCTCGGCGACTTCCTCGAACAGTTGCTCCCAGGACAGGCGGAACTGCTGGTCGGCGCCGAATTCGGGGACCAGGTAGTGGTAGTTGGTGTCGAACCACTTGGTCATCTCGGCCGCATGCGCGCCACCGCAGCAGCCGGAACTGACGCCACGCGCCATGCCGAACAGGGTATCCAGCGTGGGCAGACCGCCGCCGGGATTGAAGCGTCGGGGAATCACCCCGAACATCAGCGAGTGGGTGAGCACCTGGTCGTACCAGGCGAAATCGCCCACGGGCAGCATTTCGATGCCGGCGTCCTTCTGCAGTTGCCAGTGCTCCGCGCGCAATGCGCTGCCGACCGCGCGCAGCCCGCTTTCGTCGAGTTCGCCCTTCCAGAAGGCTTCGAGGGCTTTCTTCAGTTCGCGGTCGCGACCGATGCGGGGAAAGCCGAGGTTGTGGGCGAGGGCCATGAATATCTCCATTCCGATTGATGGAAGAGAGTATCGACGGCAGCGTCTTCATGAGACAAACTCAACCTATTCTCGTTCATAACAAGTTCTGCTCATCTAGAAGCAGCCGGAGTCAGTTCTCCATGCTCGAACTTCGCCACCTGAAAACCCTTCACGCCCTGCGCGAATCCGCCAGCCTGGTGGAAGCTGCCGAACGCCTGCACCTGACCCAGTCCGCCCTCTCCCACCAGTTCAAGGAACTCGAGGATCGGCTGGGGATGTCGCTGTTCGTGCGCAAGACCAAACCGGTGCGCTTCACCAGTGCCGGGCTGCGCCTGCTGCAACTGGCCGACTCGCTGCTGCCGCAGTTGCGCGCCGCCGAGCGCGACCTCACGCGGCTGGCGGGCGGCACCGCCGGCCGGCTGCACATGGCCATCGAGTGCCACAGCTGCTTCCAGTGGCTGATGCCGACCATCGACCAGTTCCGCGACGGCTGGCCGGAGGTCGAACTGGACCTGGCCTCCGGTTTTTCCTTCGCGCCGCTGCCGGCCCTGGCGCGCGGCGACCTGGACCTGGTGGTGACCGCCGACCCGCTGGAACTGCCGGGCATCACCTACGTACCGCTGTTCACCTACGAGGCGCTGCTGGCGGTGGCCAACCAGCATCCGCTGGCGAGCAGACCTTTCGTGGTGCCGGAAGACCTGGAGAAGGAAATCCTCATCACCTATCCGGTGGAGCGCGACCGCCTGGACATCTTCACCCGCTTCCTCGAGCCGGCCGACATCGAGCCGGCCCAGGTACGCACCTCGGAGCTGACGGTGATGATGATGCAGCTGGTGGCCTCGGGGCGCGGCGTCTGCTGCCTGCCGAACTGGGCGATCCACGAGTACAGCTCGCGCGGCTACGTCACCGCCCGCCGCCTCGGCGAGAAAGGCCTGTACGCGACGCTCTACGCCGGCATTCGCAGCGACATGCTGGACGCGCCCTTCATGCGCGACTTCCTGCTCACCGCCAAGGACACCTCCTTCGCCACGCTGGAAGGCGTCAGCGCCGCGGCGAAGAACCGCTGAAAGAGGCGCCAGTAGGGTGGGTTAGCGGCACGCCAAGGCCGAAGATTTCCGTTCGGACCCTACCCGCGTAACCCACCAAGCGGAGCCAGGCGAACCTACGCGTCCGCGTGGGTTGCGGCGCCGGGGCTTCGTCGTTGGCCGAATCGACCCGCAGGCGCCTTTACCCACCCTACAGTCCCACGGCTCAACCGTAACCGTAGGGTGGGTTAGCGGCACGCCGAGGCCAAAGATTTCCCTCGTACCCTCCCCGCGTAACCCACCAGGCGGACCTTCGCATCCGCGTGGGTTGCGGCGCAGGGGCTTTCTCCGGTAACCGAATCGACTCGCAGGCGCCTTTACCCACCCTACGGTCCTGCGGCCCACCGTAACCGTAGGGTGGGTTAGCGGCACGCCAAGGCCGAAGATTTCCCTCGCACCCTCCCCGCGTAACCCACCAGGCGAAGCCAGGCGAACCCCGCAGCCTCGGCGAACCCCGAGGCCGCGGATCACGCCTCGCTGAAATCCATCTCCGGCGGCTGGCGGCGGAAACCGCCGGTGAGCTTGACCAGGTAGATCACGCCAATCGCCAGCCAGGTCAGGCCGAGGATGATTGCCATGCGGTCGAGGTTGGCCATCAACCAGAGGTCGGCGAGCATGCCGACCAGCGGCAGCAGCAGGTAGGAGAAGATTTCCTTCGGTCCGCGCTGGCTGGCGCCGATGAAGTAGTGGCCGATCACCGCCAGGTTGACCAGGGCGAAGGCCAGGAAGGCGCCGAAGTTGATGAACGAGGTGGAAGTGGTCACGTCCAGCTTCAACGCCAGCAGTGCGACCGCGCCACACAGCAGCAGGCTGTTCACCGGTGTGCCGAAGCGCGCGCTGAGCGTACCGAACAAGCCTTTGGGCAGCACGCCGTCACGGCCCATCGCATAGATCAACCGCGAGGCGCTGGCCTGGGCCGACAGCCCGGAGGTGAACTGGCCGACGATCAGGCCGATCAGGAAGATAGTGACGAAGACGTCGCCGCCGATGTTCCTGGCGATCTCGTAGGCCGCCGAATCGACGCTCTCGAACTGGATCGACGGGTGCGCCAGCTGCACGAAGTAGGACACGGCGATGAAGATCAGCCCGCCGAGCAGGGTGATCAGCAGGATCGCCCGCGGAATGGTGCGCTGCGGGTCGCGGGTTTCCTCACTGAGGGTGCTCACCGCATCGAAGCCGAGGAACGAGTAGCAGGCGATCGCTGCGCCGCCCATCACCAGCGGCAGCGAGGCACCGGCACCGAGGAACGGCTCCAGGGTGAACAGCGGCTGGCTGCCGTCGCCCAGCACGTAATGCACGCAAAGCACGACGAACGCCGCCAGCACCAGCAGTTGCACCAGCATCAGCAGGCTGTTGATGCCGTTGGCGAGCTTCAGGCCGACCACGTTGATCAGCGTGGTGACGCCGATGAAGGCGAGCACCCACAGCGCCTGCGGCACCGCCGGGAAGGCCGAGTGCAAGTAGGAGGCGCCGATCAGCCAGATCGCCATCGGCAGGAACAGGTAGTCGAGCAGGATCGCCCAGCCGGCGATGAAGCCGAGTTTCGCGCTGATCGATTTACGCACGTAGGTGTACGCCGAACCGGCCTGCGGGAAGGCGCGGGCCATGCGGGCGTAGCTCAGGGCGGTGAACAGCATGGCGACGGAAGCCGCCAGGTACGCCGCGGGGACCTGGCCCTGGGTGACGTCGGCGAGGATGCCGAAGGTGCCGAGGACGATGATCGGGGTCATGTAGGCGATGCCGAACAGCACCACCGAACCCAGTGACAGGGTTCTTTGCAGACGGGCCATAACTTCTCTTCTCCTTTAGTTGTGTTTTGGCAGAGCGCCGGAAGCCGGCTGGAAGCAAAAAGGAAGGCGAACCCCGCTCTGACCGGGCTGCGGAACACGTCACGCAGCCTGTGCCGGCGGAGTTTCGGATCGAGCGGTAGTCAGGGAATCAGCAGCTCCCGGCGGCCATCGGCGTGTTCGATCAGCTCACCGGGCAGGCGCATGCGGCGCTCGTCGAGGTAGCGGTAATCGCCGCGGGCGGCCTGCAGGCGGTCGAGGTCGAGTTCGAGGATCTGCCGGCACTCGTCGCGGCCGGCTTCGCAGAGCAGCGTGCCGAACGGGTCGACCACCGCGCTGCCACCGGCGAAGGTCAGCCCGCCGTCGCCCTCGCCGACGCGATTGACCATCACCGCATAGGCCTGGTTTTCCATCGCGCGGGCCATGATCGCGGTGCGATGCACCGGGCCGTAGGGGTCCATGTTGCCGTTGGTGACCACCAGCAGCTCGGCGCCGAGCTGGGCCAGGGCGCGGGCGGACTCGGGAAATTCGATGTCGTAGCAGATCAGCAGGCCGATGCGCAGGCCGTTCCACTCGCAGGTGGCGTAGCGGTCACCCGGGCTGAACACGCCGCGATCGGAGGCCCAGAGGTGGGTCTTGCGGTAGCGCAACGCGATGCCCTGCGGGGTGATCAGCAGCGTGGTGTTGTAGAACTGCCCGGCGTCGGCCTCGGCGATGCCCAGCACCACCGCCACGCCGCGCTCGCCTGCCGCGCGCTGTACCGCCTGGATGCTCGGCCCGTCCAGCGGCTCGGCCAGCTCGGCGATGTTGTCGGCGGTGGGAAAGCCTGTGAGGTGGGTTTCCGGGAACACCAGCAACTGGGTATCCGGGGCGCTGTTGGCGATGGCTTGCAGCGTGCGCGCCAGGTTGTACGCGGTGTCGCCGTCACGGCCGGCGAGCTGAACCAGTTCGACCTTCATCGATGCTCCTGGGAAGTTGGTCCCCGGTGCATGACCGGGGCGCGGCGAAGGGGCAGAATGCAGCCCTCGCCCAGTCGGGATGGCCTGAGTATGCGGCGCGTCTCGCGGCCGCATAATCACGCGCATGAGGTAACCCATCGGGGGTAGAAGTATGACGCTGACCTTGCAGGATGTAGCCTGGCACCGCGATGTCGGGCAGTTGATCGCGGCGCTCGACAAGCCGAATTTCTGGACGCTGCTGATCCGCCTGCTGCGCCGCTACCTGCCATTCGATAGCTGGGTGGTGCTGCTGTTCGGCGCCGGCCGCCCGCAGGTGTTCGCCGAGAGCCCGGGCGCGGACGGCGGCGTCGACCCGCTGTTCCAGGACTATCTCAAGGGCCTCTACCTGCTCGACCCGTTCTACATCGCCGCGCGGGAAAACCCCGCCAGCGGGCTGTTTCGCCTGGCCGACGTGGCGCCGGAGTGCTTCGAGCAGACCGACTACTACCAGCGCTATTTCAGCCTCAACGTGGTCGCCGACGAGGTGCAGCTCAACGTGCAGCTGGACGAGCATCGGGTGCTCTGCCTGTCGCTGGGCTCGCACCGCCCGTTCAGCCCCGAGCAGACCGCGCTGCTCGGCCTGCTGAGCCCGTGGCTAGGCGCGCTGCTGGCGCAGCGCCGGCATTTCGAGGCGCTGCCGCGCGCCGAGACGGCCGAACCGGACTGGCAGTCGCGCCTGGCGCAGCAGCTCACCCAGCGCGAACTGGACGTCGCGCGGCTGATGCTCAGCGGCCATTCCGGCAAGGAGATCGCGCGCAAGCTGGAGATTTCCGCGGAAACCGTGAAAGTCCACCGCAAGCACATCTACAGCAAGCTCGGTATCAAATCGCACTCCGAACTGTTTTCCCTGCTGCTCAAGGCGCAGGACGCCTGAGCCGCCGACTGGCGGCGCTGAACCAGTGTCGTGACGCCGCGATCTAGTGTGCAGCCCCGGAAATACGGCGCAGAACGGCCAAGTGGATTTCGCTGGAAGCGAAAGAAACCGCCGCAACGCGACCGCCGTTTCCGAGTGCGCCAGGCTCAGCACTCACCTACCTCGAACCCGGATGGACCTTATCGTGTCAGCTGCCTACTCCGTCACCAGCCATCGCAACGGCCCGCGCAAGACCCGCCTGATCGGCGAAAAAGCCCACTACCAGTGCGCCTGCGGGCAGGCGGTGTTCTTTCGCAACAGCGTCTGCCTGGCCTGCTCCTCGCCACTGGGATTCGCGCCGGACCGCGGCGAGATCGTCCCGCTGAGCCCAGCCGGCGAGGCGGATACCTGGCGCATCACCGACGACCCGAAATCGCAGGTCTATCTGCGCTGCGCCAACCTGACCATGCCGGCCGGCTGCAACTGGCTGGTGCCGCAGGCCAGCGGCCAGACGCTGTGCGTCGCCTGCCAGTTGAACCGGACCATCCCCGATCTCTCGGTGGAAGGTAACGGCGAGCGCTGGCACAAGATCGAAGCCGCCAAACGCCGCCTGGTGGCACAGCTGCTCGACCTCGGCCTGCCACTGATCAGCAAGGCGCAGAACGAGGAAACCGGCCTCGCCTTCGATCTGCTGGGAACCGACGCCGAAGGGCAGAACCCGCTGACCGGCCACTCGGGCGGGCTGATCACGCTCAACGTCGCCGAGGCCGACGATGCGCATCGCGAGCGCATGCGCGCGCAGTTGCACGAGCCCTACCGCACCCTGCTGGGGCACTTCCGCCACGAGGTCGGCCATTACTACTGGGATCGCCTGATCGCGGGCAGTGGCTGGCTCGCCGACTTCCGCCGGCTGTTCGGCGACGAACGCCTGGACTACGGCGAAGCGCTGCAGCGCCACTACGACAACGGCGCACCGGCCGACTGGCAGCAGAGCTTCGTCAGCGCCTACGCGACCATGCACCCCTGGGAAGACTGGGCGGAGACCTGGGCCCACTACCTGCACATGATGGACACCCTGGACACCGCGGTGGGCTTCGGCATGACCGCGATGAACAGCGACCTCGACTTCGTGCCCTACACCCGTGACGTGCTCTACGACCCGCAGGACGAACAGGGCGACGACTTCATCGCCTTCGTCAACGCCTGGATCGAGATGGCCGCGATGCTCAACGAGCTGGCGCGCAGCATGGGCCAGCCGGACACCTACCCGTTCGTCCTGCCGGCGCCGGTGATCGCCAAGCTGCACTTCATCCACCGCGTGGTGCAGACCCGCGGCAACCCGCCCTCGCTGGCCAACCTGAACGACTCCTGAGGCGCGCCAGGGCGCACGGCGGCAGGCGATGCACGGCAACGCGCCGCGCCTGCCGTGCCGGGCACGCATCGCGAAGCGCTGAAACCGCTCCCGCCGGCGACGTACCGCCGTTCTCAACACATCTGGAAACCCCTTCCGACGAGCGGAGCGCGGGGTTTTCCGGCACCCTTCGCGCTGCGCGTCGCTGCGGCATATTGGCCCGAGAGCCTACGTTTGCGTGCTCGCGCGCTGCGGGCGCGAAGCTTGCTAGTAGAATGCGCGCCCACACGCCGCCGTCGACCCTTCGTCAGCGCCGACGCCGAGGGCGCCAGCGCGCCCTGCACTAATCGGAAAAACGCATTGTCCATAAAACAGAGTCGCCTTTCGGCTGGCTGCCGGAGCCCTGCAGCCCCACTGTCGCGACAGAACGAGAGGCGCACGCCAATGAATACTGGACGTGATCACCGCATCGATTTTTTTCGCGGGCTGGCCCTAATCTTCATTTTCTGGGACCACATTCCGCAGAACGTCCTCGGGCTGATCACGCCGCGCAACGTCGGTTTCAGCGACGCCGCGGAGATCTTCGTGTTCCTCGCCGGCTACGCGTCGGTCCTTGCCTACGGCAAGGTCATGCAGCGCGACGGCTATCTGGTGGGCTGCCTGCGGGTGCTGCGTCGCGCCTGGGTGCTCTACGTCGCGCACATCTTCCTGCTGGCGGTGCTGATGGGCATCGTGTTCACCGCCAACGACCATATCGAGACGCGCAACATCTCCCAGGAGATGGGCCTCGATTACTTCCTCGCCAACCCGCAGCAGGCCCTCATCGACGAGTTACTGCTGCGCTTCAAGCCGAACCTGATGGACCCGTTGCCGCTGTACATCGTGCTGCTGCTCAGCCTGCCGGTGGTGCTGCCGCTGTTGCTCAGGCGCGTCGACGTGGCCGTCGGGCTGTCGCTGCTGCTCTACGTGCTGGTGCAGGCATTCGGCTGGAACTTCAACGGCCTGCCGCCGGACGGCAAGTGGTACTTCAACCCGCTGGCCTGGCAGGTGATCTTCGTCCTCGGCGGCGCGGCGGCGGTGATGGCGCAACGCGAACCGATCACCACGCCGGCACAGCGTCGGCGCGGCGCGTTGTTCTTCGTGTCGATGGCCTACCTGGCGGTCTGCGCGCTGGTTGCGCTGTCGTGGAAGTGGCAGCCGCTGCATGACGCGCTGGTCCCGGAAAGCGTCGCCCAGCTGATCTACCCGATCAGCAAGACCGACCTCTCCCCGGTGCGCCTGCTGCACTTCATGGCGCTGGCCTACTGCGTGCCGCTGCTGCTCGCCCGCGGCCCCTGGCTGCAGACGTGGCCGGCGCAACAGCTGTGCCGCATGGGACGTTATTCGCTGGAGGTGTTCTGCCTCGGCGTGCTGCTGGCGCCGCTGGCCGACTTCACCAATTCGCTCAACGGCGACACCCTCGCCGCCAGCCTCTTCACCGCCGTGCTCGGGGTCGTCCTGATGGCCTTGCTGGCGCTGTGGCTGGACTTCAACAAACGCCTCAATGCTCCGCAGAAAGCGCCGGCCGCCGCCGCGCCGCTGACCGCCACGCCGAGCTGATCGGCGTGCCGCGTGCGTGCCTAGCCCCTGGCACGCATGCGGATGAACAGCGCTTCGACCTTCTCCCGCGCCCACGGCGTCTTGCGCAGGAACGCCAGGCTCGACTTGATGCTCGGGTCGCTCTTGAAGCAGCGGATGTCGATGCGCCGCGCCAGCTCCTCCCAGCCGTAATGCTCCTGCAACTGCCGCAGGATGGCTTCCAGCGTGATGCCGTGAAGGGGATCGTTGGAACTCATGGGGATCGTCCTGGAGAAGAATCCGCGCACCTTAGCCGAGCGGCTCGGGGGGCGAAAGAGCCGCCAGGCAACATCGGGTAACGCCTGCGCGACGCCCTCGGCGCAACGCCGCAGCGCTGTCCCGGTCAACCAAGACGAGGTTTCATCCAACCGAGGAGGCCGAATGCCGGCTAGCTGGATCGAGGCGCTGAAACGGCGCTGGCTGCGCCTGTGCATGCTTGCCGCGCTGCTGCTGGCGCTGCCCATCGGCTGCGCGCAACTGGAACAGAAGGAGCGCGAACTGGTGTTTCGCGTCGAGTCGGGAACCGCCAGTTGGTACGGCGGCCTGCCCGCCGACGTGGAGGAAATGCAGCTGGACTCCAGCGACTTCCTCGCCGGCCAGAACGTCCACGCCTGGTGGTGGCCGGCGGCCCGCAAGGATGCGCCCGCCCTGCTCTACCTGCACGGTTCGCGCTGGAACCTGACCGGCCAGCTGTTCCGCATCGAGCAATTGCACGACCTCGGCTTCTCGGTGCTCGCCATCGACTACCGCGGCTTCGGCGAAAGCCCGGGCGACCTGCCATCGGAGCGCAGCGTCAACCAGGACGCGCGCATCGCCTGGCAGCGCCTCGAGCAGTTGCAGCCGGCACCCGGCAAACGCTACATCTACGGCCACTCCCTGGGCGGCGCGGTCGCCGTCGACCTCGCCGAGGAACTCAGCCAGGACGCCGAGCGCGAGGGCCGGGCGCCGGAGGCCGGCGGCCTGATCATCGAGTCGACCTTCACCAACCTCGCCGATGTGGCCGCCAGCATCGCCCACACCTCGCTGCCGATCCGCTGGATTCTTTCGCAGAAATTCGACTCGCTGGAGAAGATCGCCCAGGTTCGCCTGCCGCTGTTGATCGTCCACGGCAGCAACGACCCCTACGTTTCGCCGCGCTTCAGCGAAGAGCTGTTCGTGGCCGCCAACGAGCCCAAGCAACTGCTCATGGTCGAGGGCGGCACCCACAACAACAGCATGCGCCTTGGCCAGCGCCAGTATCGCCAGGCGCTGCAGCGCCTGCGCGGCGAGGTGCCGGCGCAGGCGGCGCGCACGCCGTAAGGCCACCTGGAACCGGCGTCGGTGGCACTCAGTACCAGACCGACGCCGCCTCGCGCATGAAGATTTCCACGGTCTTGGGGCCGACACCCTCGAACCGGGCCAGGCGCTTCTCGAACGCCGCGCGGTTTTCGCTGCGCGCCTGGATCGCTCCGACCGCGCCGCCGTACTCCTCCATCAGCGTCCGGCACAGGCTGAGCAGACGCTCGGCCGTCGACTCGTCGTAGCGCACGTAACGCGCCTCGCCGAGCATGCCGACGAGCCGTCGATGGCTGCAGGCGCCCAGCTTCTGCGGCGTATCGAGGCCATGCCCGTCGACGATCACGCGGTAGGCCTGCGCGGCGATCTCGCCCTGGATGCGCTTGCCGAACAGGAAGCTGGCGATAAACCACCTGAACAGCGCAGCCTCGCCGCCGTGGACGAGGTCGATGTTCAACTGCCGCGCGCCGATCTGTGCCGCCATGCCCGACTCCCTATGATGCCGTCCTGCGGATGACGCGCGCCGCGCCGGGCGGGTTCGACCGAAGCGCCGAATGGCCGGCGCTGAAATGCAAACGGCCCGTCCTTTCCGGGACGGGCCGCGTGCGTCTGCGTTACAAGGCTGCGCTCAGGGCCTCAGAGGTGAGCGTCCTGGTATTCCTTCTCGGCGGCATCGAAGCGTTCGAGCATGCCGGCGGTAGGGCCGCTACCGATCTTGCTGAAGATCAGGATCGCCAGGCTGGCGAAGATGAAGCCCGGAATGATCTCGTACAGGCCCAGGCCGAGGTACTGCTTCCACAGCACCACGGTCACCGCACCAACCAGCATGCCGGCCAGGGCGCCGTTGCGGGTCATGCCCTTCCACACCAGCGAGAAGATCACCACCGGGCCGAAGGCCGCGCCGAACCCGGCCCAGGCGTAGGACACCAGGCCGAGCACCTTGCTCTCAGGGTCACGGGCGACAATGATCGCGACCACCGCGATCAGCAGCACCATGCCGCGACCGACCCAGACCAGTTCGCGCTGCGAGGCGCCCTTGCGCAGGAAGGCCTTGTAGAAATCCTCGGTCAGCGCGCTGGAGCACACCAGCAACTGGCAGCTCAGGGTGCTCATCACGGCGGCGAGAATCGCCGAGAGCAGCACGCCGGCGATCCAGGGATTGAACAGCAGCTTGGCCAGCTCGATGAACACCCGCTCCGGATTTTCGCTGACGGCGCCGGCGACGTCCGGGTGAGCCGAGAAGTAGGCGATGCCGAAGAAGCCCACGGCCACCGCACCGCCCAGGCAGAGGACCATCCAGGTCATCGAGATGCGGCGTGCGGCGGGGATCGACTTCACCGAGTCGGCCGCCATGAAGCGCGCGAGGATGTGCGGCTGGCCGAAGTAGCCCAGGCCCCAGGCGAGCAGCGAGATCACGCCGACGAAGCTGGCGCCCTTGAGCACGTCGAAGTTGGTCGGATCGTTGGCCTCGATGGCCAGGAAGGTGGTGTCGACGCCGCCGGTGGCGAGCATCACCACGATCGGCGTGAGGATCAGGGCGAAGATCATCAGCGTCGCCTGCACGGTGTCGGTCCAGCTCACCGCGAGGAAACCGCCGACGAAGGTGTAGGCGATGGTCGCCGCGGCGCCGGCCCAGAGGGCGGTCTCGTAGGACATGCCGAAGGTGCTTTCGAACAGGCGGGCGCCGGCGACGATGCCCGAGGCGCAGTAGATGGTGAAGAACACCAGGATCACCAGGGCCGAGAACACGCGCAGGATGCGGCTGTTGTCCTCGAAGCGGGTGGTGAAGTAGTCCGGCAGGGTCAGCGCGTTGCCGTTGTGCTCGGTCTGCACGCGCAGGCGGCCGGCGACGAACAGCCAGTTGAGCCAGGCACCGGCGATCAGGCCGATGGCGATCCAGCTTTCCGAGAGGCCGGACAGGTAGATGGCGCCCGGCAGGCCCATCAGCAGCCAGCCGCTCATGTCCGAAGCACCGGCGGAGAGCGCGGTGACGAAACTGCCGAGGCTGCGACCGCCGAGGATGTAGTCGGAGAAGTTCTTGGTGCGCAGATAGGCGACCAGGCCGATCAGGACCATGGCAGCGATGTAGATCACGAACGTGATCAGCATGGGGGTATTGGCGCTCATTGATGGCTCCATTGGTTGTTGTTATGGGCGCACGGGTTGGCCGTGGCCGTTTGCGCAAGCACGCTCTGGAGGCAGGCGTGTCGTCTTGTCCGGCGTCGCGGTTGGCGCGGCGCGGGTCTCTTGCTCGGAAATGAAAACGGGCCCGGCCCGCGAAGGCTGCAATCAGCGCTCGCGGACCGGGCCCGCCTTCTACGGCAAAACGGGGCGAATGATCAATCCCCCAGCGACAGCAGCGAGGCGTTGCCGCCCACCGCGGTGGTGTTGATCGAGGTGGTGCGTTCGTTGGCGAAGCGCATCAGGTAGCTCGGCCCCCCCGCTTTCGGACCGGTGCCGGACAGGCCGCAGCCACCGAACGGCTGCACGCCGACCACCGCGCCAATCTGGTTGCGGTTGACGTAAAGGTTGCCGACCCGTGCCAGGGCCTCGATGCGCGCAGCGGTTTCCTCGTTGCGGCTGTGCACGCCGAGGGTCAGGCCGTAGCCGGTGGCGTTGATCGCCGCGACGACCTTCTCCAGTTCCGTCGCCTCGAAGCGCACCACGTGCAGCACCGGGCCGAAGTGTTCCTTCTTCAGCTCGTGGATGCCGCCGATCTCGAACGCCACTGGCGCGACGAAGTGACCGTTCAGGCCGGCCGGAAGCCTGGCCTCGGCGATCAGCTTGCCCTCGCCCTTGAGCGCGGCGATGTGCGCCAGCAGGCCGGCGCGGGCTTCCTCATCGATCACCGGACCGATGTCGTTCTCGCGCAGGTGGGTCGGGCCGACTTTCAGCTCGGCCATCGCGCCCTTGAGCAGGTCGATCACCCGGTCGGCAATGTCGCGCTGCACGTAGAGCACGCGCAGGGCGGAGCAACGCTGGCCGGCGCTGGTGAAGGCGGAGCCGACGGCGTCCTTGACCACCTGCTCGGGCAGCGCGGTGGAGTCGACGATCATCGCGTTCTGCCCGCCGGTCTCGGCGATCAGGGTGGCGATCGGACCTTCCTTCTCGGCCAGTTGGCGGTTGATGATGCGGGCGGTGTCGGTGGAGCCGGTGAAGCACACGCCGACCACGCGCGGGTCGCGGCAGAACACGCCGCCGAGGGTGGCACCGTCGCCCGGCAGGAAGGCGATGGCCTGTTTCGGCAGACCGGCCTCGAACATCAGCTGCAGCGCGCGGGCGGCGATCAGGCTGGTCTGCTCGGCCGGCTTGGCCAGCACAGTATTGCCGGCGACCAGCGCGGCGGCGATCTGGCCCAGGTAGATCGCCAGCGGGAAGTTCCACGGGCTGATGCAGACGAACACGCCACGGCCCTCGTGGAACAGTTCGTTGCGCTCGCCGGTCGGGCCCTTGAGCTCTTCGCGGCCGAGCTTCAGGCGCGCCTGCTGGGCGTAGTAGCGGCAGAAGTCGACGGCTTCGCGAACCTCGTCGATGCCGTCCTGCAGGGACTTGCCGGCTTCCACGGTGCACAGCGCCATCAGCTCGGCGCGGTTGCTTTCCAGCAGGTCGGCGAGACGCTCAAGGACGTTCGCGCGGGTATCCACCGGGGTGGCGTTCCAGCGCGGCCAGAACGCCGCGAGGGCGTCCACCGCCTGCTTGGCCTGGGCGGCCGTGGCGAACTGCGCACTGCCGACCACCTTGTTCAGGTCGAACGGGCAGCGCACGTCGCTGGCGCTGCCGGTGAGCGTCTCGCCATCGATGACCGGCGCGGCCTGCCACTGGCGGTCGATGAAAGGCTGGTAGGCGTTAGCCAGTTCGTTCCACTGATTCTGGATATTCATGTTGAGGCCCTGGGAGTTCTTGCGCTGGCCGTACAGCGCCGGCGGGAGCGGGATTCTGTCGTTGGCGAGGGTTTTGAAGCTGCGCAGCTGGGTGACCGGGTGATCGATGAGCGATTCGACGGCGACCCGCGGGTCGACCAACTGGTGGACGAACGAGGAGTTGGCGCCGTTTTCCAGCAGGCGGCGGACCAGGTACGGCAGCAGGTCCTTGTGCGCGCCGACCGGGGCGTAGATGCGCACGTTCTTGCCGTGCTTCTCCAGCACGGTGTCGTAGAGCGCGTCGCCCATCCCGTGCAGACGCTGGAACTCGAATTCGCGCTCGCCCGCCATCGCCAGGATGCAGCTGACGGTGTGCGCGTTGTGGCTGGCGAACTGCGGGTAGATGACCCCGCGGGTGTGCTCGGAGAGCAAAAAGCGCGCGCAGGCCAGGTAGGAGGTGTCGGTGGCTTCCTTGCGGGTGAACACCGGGTAGCCGTCGAGGCCCCAGACCTGGCACTGCTTGATCTCGCTGTCCCAGTAGGCGCCCTTGACCAGGCGCAGCGGAATGCGCGCACCGAGCTCGCGGCCCAGCAGGGTCAGCCAGACCAGGGTCGGCAGGCAGCGTTTGGAATACGCCTGAACGACCAGGCCGAACTCGCCCCAACCGACGATGGCCGGGTCGCGCATCAGCTTTTCGAACAGCTCCAGCGACAGCTCCAGGCGGTCGGCTTCCTCGGCGTCGATGGTGATGCCGACGTTCAGCCCGCGGGCCATCACGGCCAGCTCGCGGACGCTGCCGAACAGCTCGGTGAGTACGCGCTCGCGCTGCGCCACTTCATAGCGCGGGTGCAGTGCGGAGAGCTTGATCGACACCGACGGACGCGGACCGGGGCCGACCTGCGGCTCGGCGCCGACGGTCTGCACCGCCTTGCGGTAATCGGCCATGTACTTGGCGGCGTCCTCGACGGTGAGGGCCGCCTCGCCCAGCATGTCGAAGGAATAGGTGTAACCCTTCTCGCGCTGCGGACGACCGTTCTTCAGCGCTTCGGAGATGCTCCGGCCGAGGACGAACTGCTTGCCCATCAGCTTCATCGCCTGGTTCATCGCGGCGCGGATCACCGGTTCCCCGGAACGTTTGATCAGGCGACCGAGGACGCTCTTCGGCCGGCCATCGGCGGTTTCCGGGTCGACCACCTTGCCGGTCATCACCAGGCCCCAGGCGGCGAAGTTGACCAGCACGTTGTCGCTCTGGCCGAGGTGCCGTTCCCACTCGGCGGCGTTCAGCTTGTCGCGGATCAGCGCGTCTGCGGTGGCGGCGTCCGGCACCCGCAGCAGCGCCTCGGCCAGGCACATCAGCATCAGGCCTTCGTGGGTGTCGAGGCTGTACTGGCGCAACAGGGCATCGAGGGTGTCTTCGACGTTGTCGCGGCTGCGCACGTCTTCGATCAGGCTGCGGGCCTTCTGGCGAACGGCTTCGATGCCGGCTTCGCCCGGATCGGCGAGCTGCAGGAGTTCGGTGAGGTAGGCGGCCTCGTCGACGGCGTAGTTGGCGCTGATGACGGGGAAGAACTCGGCGGCCGACGCATTGAGTGCGTCGGCCTGCAGGACATGAGCGGCTTTGAACATCGAGACCCTCCTCGGGTGGAGACTGCTTTCGTGGGTCTTGCCAGGCGTGCACGGTCGGGCAAGGACCCGGCGCAGGCGAGCGCGTGAGCGGACGGTGGAATGTAGTGGCAGTCGCCGCGCCGGTTCTTGCGCAAAGCTACGGACTTTTTACGAAAAGCTCCGGCCCGGGGAACTCGATCGGAAAGCGGCGGCCAATAGCGGTTGGCCGTCCGCCGACCGCCGCCTCAGCGGCCGACGACGTCGCCGCGCCCAGAGCGGAAGAGC
>NZ_DEYR01000018.1:0-30796 GCF_002364635.1 Pseudomonas sp. UBA3153 | reverse complement strand
GAACCGCTCTTCCGATCTACGCACGGTGAGCCGCGCAGCATCCGTCAGGACGGTGTCGGCGCCGCTAAGGACCACGCTGGACTGCGCGCGCAGGCGCTGGACCGCGGCGCGCGCGGCCGGCCCGGTGATCCACTGGCTCTCGCCGCTGGCCATCGCCGTGCGGCCGTCCAGGCTCATCGCCAGCTTTACCCGAACGTAGGGCAGGCCCTGCTCCATGCGTTTGATGAAACCCAGGTTGAGCGCCCGCGCCTCGGCTTCGAGCACGCCGGAGGCCACCGCGACGCCGGCCGCGGCGAGGCGCTGCAAGCCCTGACCGGCCACCTGCGGATTGGGGTCCTGCATCGCCGCGACCACCCGTGCGACGCCGGCCTGCAGCAGCGCATCGGCGCACGGCGGCGTGCGTCCGTGATGGCTGCAGGGCTCCAGTGTGACGTAGGCGATGGCGCCGCGCGCGCGTTCGCCGGCCTGGCGCAGCGCGTGGACTTCCGCGTGCGGCTCGCCGGCACGCAGGTGCCAGCCTTCGCCGACGACCTCGCCATTGCGCACGATGACGCAACCGACACGCGGATTGGGATGGGTGGAATACAGGCCCTGGCGCGCCAGCTTGAGGGCGCGGGCCATGTGGCGGATGTCGGCTACCGGCGTGTCGCTCATTGCTTGGCCGGCTCGCGGGACAACCGCTCGATCTCCTCGCGGAATTCGTTGAGGTCCTGGAAGCGCTTGTAGACCGAGGCGAAGCGGATATAGGCGACCTCGTCGAGCTTCTGCAGCTCGACCATCACCAGTTCGCCGAGCACCAGCGACTTGACCTCGCGCTCGCCGGTGGCGCGCAGCTTGCTCTTGATGTGGGCGATGGCCTCTTCGAGGCGCTCGATGCTGACCGGGCGCTTCTCCAGCGCGCGCTGCATGCCGGCGCGCAGCTTCTCTTCGTCGAACGGCTGGCGGCTGCCGTCCTGCTTGATCAGCCGCGGCATCACCAGCTCGGCGGTCTCGAAGGTGGTGAAGCGTTCCCCGCAGGCCATGCATTCACGCCGGCGGCGCACTTGATCGCCCTCGGCAACCAGCCGCGAGTCGATGACCTTGGTGTCGTTGGCGCTGCAGAAGGGACAGTGCATGGCAGGGTGCGATAGAGAAAACGGGCGGCCATGGTAGCGCATCCTCCCGGCAAGACAAGACGAGGACTTTGCGCTATACAGGCGCCCTGCCGAAGGCTGGATGGCGTTGTCATACAGTCAACCGAAGCGATGGAACTGACCGATGCCCCTACGCCCGTTGTGCCTGCTTTTTCTTGCCACCCTGCTCGCCGCTTGCGCCAGCACGCCCGAACCCTCCGCCCCACCCGCACAGAAAGCCCCGGCGAAACCGCTGGTCACCGAGTTGAGCCTGCCGGACTACATGCGCGAACTGGTCGGCACGCTGAACACGCCGCCAGCGGGTAGCGAAGTGGAGCTGGCGCTGCTGGTGATCGACGAGCGCGACCGCCCGCAGCAACTGCTCGGCAGCCTCAAGCTGGTGGGCACCGGTGGCGCCCTGCCGTTTCGCCTGCCGTTCAACCCGGCTGCCTTCCCGGCCAATGCCCGCGTCGAGTTGCGCGCCCGTGTCGTCGAATCCGGCGTGCTGACCCTGCGCCTACCGCCGCAGCGCATCACCCGCGCGGAAACCCAGACGCTCGGCGCACTGGAGCTGGAAGTCGCGCCGTGACCCCGAGCCCGGCCCTGCAGCGGGCGATCGAGGATCTCCTCGGCGATGCGCACTTGCTGCCGCAGCGGTTGCCGGGCACCGATCTGTCGTTGTGGCTGATCGACCCGGCGAACATGCAGCGCGCCTTCAGCCCGGAGGAAACCCGGCGGATTCTCGACGAGCCGCCGTACTGGAGCTTCTGCTGGGCCAGCGGCCTGGTGCTGGCGCGCTGGCTGGCGCAGCAGCCGCAATGGGTGCGCGGCAAGCGCGTGCTGGATTTCGGCGCCGGCTCCGGCGTGGCGGCGATCGCCGCGGCCAGGGCGGGCGCCGCGGAAGTCGTCGCCTGCGATCTCGACCCGCTGGCCCTGCAGGCCTGCCGGGCCAACGCCGAACTGAACGGGGTGACCATGGGCTATTCGGACGACTTTTTCGCCGAGGCCGATCGCTTCGACCTGATCCTGGTCGCGGACGTGCTCTACGATCGCGCCAACCTGCCGCTGCTCGACCAGTTCCTCAGCCGTGGCCGCGAGGCACTGGTGGCCGATTCGCGGGTCCGCGATTTCCAGCATCCGCTGTACCGCCGGCTCGACCAGAGGGAAGCCTGCACCTGGCCGGACCTCGCCGAACCCGCGGAATTTCGCCACGTCAGCCTCTATCACGCACGCCGCGCCGGCTGATCGGGACTTGCTTCACGACCACAGCGCCCCCACTTATAGTTCTGCCACTTTTCTGCCTTGCCGAGACAATCCATGAGCGACCTGCCCTATATCTTCGACGTATCCGGCGCCGCCAACTTCGAACAGCTGGTGATCGAGAATTCCTTCCACAAGCCGGTGCTGGTGGATTTCTGGGCGGAATGGTGCGCGCCCTGCAAGGCGCTGATGCCGATGCTCGCGCAGGTCGCCGAGAGCTACCGCGGCGAACTGCTGCTGGCCAAGGTCGACTGCGACGCCGAGCAGGAGATCGTCGCACGCTTCGGCATCCGCAGCCTGCCCACCGTGGTGCTGTTCAAGGACGGCCAGCCGGTGGACGGCTTCGCCGGCGCCCAACCGGAATCCGCAGTGCGCGCGATGCTCGAACCGCACGTGCAGATGCCGCCGCCGGAAGCGGCCGATCCGCTGGAAAGCGCGCAGGCGCTATTCGACGAGGGCCGCATCGGCGACGCCGAGGCCCTGCTCAGGCAACTGCTGGGTGAAGACAACAGCAACGCGGCGGCACTGATTCTCTATGCGCGCTGCCTGGCCGAACGCGGCGAGCTGGAAGAGGCCGAGGCGGTGCTCGGCGCGGTCAAGGGCGACGAGCACAAGCAGGCGCTTTCCGGTGCCCGCGCGCAGCTGACCTTCCTGCGCCAGGCCGCCGACCTGCCGGACGCCGCGACGCTGAAATCGCGCCTGGCGCAGAACGCCGAGGACGACGAGGCGGCCTATCAGCTGGCGGTCCAGCAGCTCGCCCGTCAGCAGTACGAGGCGGCGCTGGACGGGCTGCTCAAGCTCTTCGTGCGCAACCGCAGCTACGCCGACGGCCTGCCGCACAAGTCGCTGCTGCAGGTGTTCGACCTGCTCGGCAGCGATCACCCACTGGTTACCACCTATCGCCGGCGGCTGTACCAGGCGATCTATTGATCCCGTAGATTCAGCGCTCTATCCAGCGATAGATAGGCGTTTCGCCGCCGTTCTCCAGCTTCACCTGCTCGCAATGCCGCAAGCGCACCAACAAGCGCTTGCCGGCCTGCGCGCTGCCCGCCAGCGCGGACAGATCCGCCAGCAACTGCGGGCCGTCCATCTGCTGCGCCTGGCGCAGGAGGTCCTGCGCCATCTGCCAGCGGCCGTCTTCCGCTGACGCCGACGGCGCCACCTTCGATGCCGCCGCAGCCGGTTCCACCCGGACCTTCTCCGCCAGCAGCGCCCACTCCTGCGCATCCAGCTCAAGCGTCAGATCCACCGGCCAGTCGCCGACCTTCCCGCGAATTCGCACCATGCCACGCTCCTCTCATCGAGCCCGCATGCTCCCACGGCGCGAACGATCCCACCACGTCGCACTGGCATTCTTCGACAAAACCTTGTTATAACGTAACGACAAATGTCACACCACCCGGAGAATCCGATGCGCCGCCTCCTGCTCGCCCTGCCCTTCGCACTGCTACCCCTGGCAATCGCCCAGGCCCACGATGACGACCATGACCACGAGCACGGCAGTCTCGGCAAACATGAACATGGCGTCGCCGCGCTGAACGTGGCGCTGGACGGCAAGACCCTGGAAATCGACCTGGAAAGTCCGGCGATGAACATCGTCGGCTTCGAGCACGCGGCCAACAGCGTCGCCGACAAGGCCAAGGTTGCCGCCGCCCGTGCACAGCTGGAAAAACCGCTGGTGCTGTTCAGCCTGCCTGCCGCCGCCGGCTGCACAGTGACCGAGCAGGCACTGGAAAGCCCGCTGTTCGGCAACGCCAAGGCGCACGCGGATCACGATGACGACGAGCACGCCGGACACGAACACAGCGACGTCGACGCCGAATACAAGCTCAGCTGCGCCACGCCCGAAGCGCTGAAGGCGCTCGATCTCTCCGCCTTCTTCAGCCAGTTCCCGGCGACCCAGAAGGTCAACGTCCAGTTGATCGGCCCGAACGGCCAACAGGGCGCCGAGGCCACCCCGGCCAGCCCCACGCTGAACTTCTGAATCTTGCGCGGGGCAGCCAGGCCGCTCCGCGCCTTCACCTTACTTCTTCCGGCTGCGCAATGACCTCTTTGCTCGAACTCAACGACCTCGGCTTCGCCTGGCCCGGCCAGGAGGAACTGCTGGATATCCCGCAGTTTCGCCTCGAACGCGGCGAAACCCTGTTCCTGCGCGGCCCCAGCGGCAGCGGCAAGACCACCCTGCTCGGCCTGCTCGGCGGCGTCCAGAAAGCCGGACGCGGCAGCATTCGCCTGCTTGGCGAGGAACTTGGCGGAATGTCCGCCGGCGCCCGCGATCGTTTTCGCGTCGACCACACCGGCTACATCTTCCAGCAGTTCAACCTGCTGCCGTTTCTTTCGGTGCGGGAAAACGTCGAGCTGCCGTGCCGCTTCTCGCGCCTGCGCAGCCAGCGCGCGCACCAGCGCCATGGCAGCGTGGCGCTGGCCGCCAGCGAACTGCTCGCTCACCTTGGGCTGCCGCCCGCACTGCACGCGCGCCGTGCCGATGCGCTGTCGATCGGCCAACAGCAGCGGGTCGCCGCGGCGCGCGCGCTCATCGGCCAACCGGAGCTGGTGATCGCCGACGAGCCAACCTCGGCGCTGGACAGCGACACCCGCGAAACCTTTCTCGAGTTGCTCTTCACCGAATGCCGCGCCGCCGGTTCCAGCCTGCTGTTCGTCAGTCACGATCAGGGCCTGGCACCGCTGTTCGACCGCAGCCTGTCGCTGGCCGAACTCAATCGCGCCGCCCAACCCGCCGGAGTCTGAGATGCACCTGTTCCGCCTAGCCCTGGCCAGCCTCGCCAACCGGCGCTTCACCGCGTTGCTGACGATGTTCGCCATCGCCCTTTCGGTGACCCTGCTGCTCGCCGTCGAACGTGTGCGCACCGAAGCCCGCTCCAGTTTCGCCAGCACCATCAGCGGCACCGACCTGATCGTCGGCGCGCGCTCCGGCTCGATCAACCTGTTGCTTTACTCGGTGTTCCGCATCGGCAACGCCACCAACAACATCCGCTGGGACAGCTTCGAAACCGTCGCCGCCGACCCGAAAGTGAAATGGGCAATCCCGATCTCCCTGGGCGACTCGCACCGCGGCTACCGGGTGATGGGCACCAGCCAGGCGTACTTCGAGCACTACCGTTACGGCCGCAGCCAGGCCCTGCAACTGCGCGACGGCCGCGCCTTCGCCGACGACCCGTTCGAGGTGGTGCTCGGCGCCGAGGTGGCCGATGCGCTGCACTACAGACTCGGCGACCGGATCGTCCTCGCCCACGGCGTTGCCACGGTCAGCCTGGTCCAGCACGCCGACAAGCCGTTCACCGTGGTCGGCGTCCTCGCGCGCACCGGCACGCCGGTGGACCGCACGCTGCACATTTCCCTCGCCGGCATGGAGGCGCTGCACGTCGACTGGCAGAACGGCGTGCCGGCTCGCGGCGCCGGCAAGGTCAGCGCCGAACAGGCGCGACACATGGACTTGACGCCCAAGGCGATCACCGCCTTCCTGCTAGGCCTCAACAGCAAGGTCGCAACCTTCGCCGTGCAACGCGAGATCAACGAGTTCCGTGGCGAGCCGCTGCTGGCGATCCTGCCCGGCGTGGCGCTGCAGGAACTCTGGAGCCTGATGGGCACGGCGGAAAAAGCGCTGCTGATGGTCTCGCTGTTCGTCGTGCTGACCGGGCTGATCGGCATGCTCACGGCGATTCTCACCAGCCTCAACGAGCGCCGTCGCGAGATGGCCATCCTGCGCTCGGTCGGCGCGCGGCCCTGGCACATCGCCGGGCTGTTGATCGTCGAGGCCTTCGCGCTGGCCGCCGCCGGCGTGGTGGTGGGCGTCATGCTGCTGTATATCGGCATCGCCGCCGCACAGGGTTTCGTGCAGAGCACCTATGGCCTGTATCTGCCGCTGTCGCTGCCAAGCGCCTACGAATGGCAGATGCTCGGCGGCATCCTCATCGCCGCGCTGCTGATGGGCTGCATCCCGGCCTGGCGCGCCTATCGACAATCGCTGGCCGATGGCCTGACCATCCGCGTATGAAAAAACCATGCGCGCTTTTGCTCCTGCTACTCGCACTGAGTCTTCCGGGATTCGCGGCTTCACCGCGCGAGCTGACGTGGGAGGCGCTGATCCCGGCGGACGCCGCAGCCGCTCCGCCACCGGTGGCCATGCACGATCTGGCGCAACTCGGCGACGCCCTCTCAGCAGAGTCGGCGCCCCCGGTCGCGCAACAGCGCCCGTCCGAACCGACGGTGCGCGAACTCGACAGTGTCTCGGTGAAACTTCCGGGCTACATCGTGCCACTGGATGTCAGCGAGGAAGGCCGGGTGACCGAGTTTCTCCTGGTGCCCTACTTCGGCGCCTGTATCCACGTACCGCCGCCGCCGTCCAACCAGATCGTCCACGTGAAGAGCGAAAACGGCGTGCTGCTGGACACCCTTTACCAGCCATTCTGGATCGAAGGCACCCTCAAAGTAGAGCAGAGCCACAGCGATCTGGCCGAATCCGGATATGCCATGCAAGCCGGCAAGATCTACCCTTACGAAATCCCGGACCAGTGATTTCTCAACGCCGAAAGACGCTCGCAATGGGCGAAAAAATGGCTGACAAAGCGCCGCAACCCTACAAAAGTATCCGTTGAGCTAAATCAACAAGCCTTTCGGCCACCTCCCTACCATAGCCTCCAGCCAATACAAACACAGACTCGACTGGAGTTACTTATGCGCAAGTCCCTGTTCACCCTTAGCGTGCTGGCCATGGCTCTCGCCGCTCCGCTCGCTCAAGCCCACGAAGCGGGTAGCCTGATCGTCCGCGCCGGCGCTGCTACCGTAGACCCGCACGAAGACAGCGGTTCGCTCGGCGTAGACCGTGGCGCAGCTGCCGGTACTAATCTTGGCGGGAAGGCCACCGTCGACAGCGACACTCAGCTGGGCCTGACCTTCACCTACATGCTCACCGATCACATCGGGGCCGAACTGGTCGCAGCAACTCCCTTCCAGCATGAAGTAGGCGTGAAAGGCCTGGGCGCCTTGGACGGTAAGTTGGCTGACATCAAGCAACTGCCGCCGACCCTGCTCCTTCAGTACTACCCGCTGGACGCTAGCTCCAAATTCCAGCCCTACGTGGGCGCCGGTGTCAACTTCACCTGGTTTTTCGATGAAGACCTGACTAGCTCCCGAAAAGATCAGGGGTTCAGCAACCTGAACCTTGAGAACTCCTGGGGCCTGGCCGGCGAAGCCGGCTTTGACTACATGCTGACTGACAACATGCTGTTCAACGCCTCCGTCTGGTACATGGACATCGACACCAAGGCAACTACCGACCTCGCGGGTGTCGGCCGTGTCAAAGTCGACGTGGATGTGGACCCGTGGGTCTACATGATCGGCCTAGGCTACAAGTTCTAAGCCGAACCGAAATGAAAACAGGCGCCCAGGCGCCTGTTTTTTTGCCTGCAGAAAACTCAGCGACCGAGAAGTCGGCCCAGCCCTGCGCGCATGGGCGTAGTCCGCCCGAGGTCGTAGCGACGTAGCAGGCGTGCGTTGTCAGCCCGGGAATGGCGGATATCGCCTGCGCGCGCAGGCAGGTGAGCGATCTCCGGCAAATCGCCCAGCACGTCACCGATGGCCTGAAGCAACTGCAGCAAGGTGGTTGCCTCATTCAGCCCCACATTCACCGCCCCCACTTCGACCGATGCCGCATTCAGCGCCTGCACCAGCACGCCGACCAGATCGTCGATGTAGAGAAAATCCCGGGTCTGTTCCCCATCGCCAAAAACCGTGATGGGCAAGCCTTTGGCTGCCCGCTCGGTGAAGATGCTGATGACGCCGGAGTAAGGCGACGAAGGATCCTGGCGCGGGCCGTAGATATTGAAGAAGCGGAATACCGCCGGCTCCAGGCCATGCTGGCGCCGGTAGAAATCTAGGTAGTACTCGCTGGCCAGCTTGTCCGAGGCATAAGGGGTCAACGGAGACTTCGGCGTGTCCTCGTCTATCGCGGCGCCCTCGCCGTTCTGGCCGTAAACCGCGGCGCTGGAAGAGAACAGCACGCGCTTCACGCCATGGGTACGCATCGCCTCACAGACATTCAACGTACCAATGAAATTGCTGCGGTGAGTGGCCACCGGATCGTCCACCGAAGCTTGTACGGAGGCCACAGCAGCCAGGTGCGCCACGGCAGCGCAGCCTCGCATCGCCGCAAGGACGCAGTCGGCATCGGCGACGTTGCCCTCCAGCACTTCGAGATGCTCATCGTGGAGCGGAAGGTTATCCCGCTTGCCGGTCGAGAAGTCGTCCAGCACCCGAACGCGCTGCCCGCTCGCGAGCAGGGCATCCACCAGGTGGGAGCCGATGAAACCAGCGCCGCCGGTGACCAGGATGGGCGAATCAGACATGACGGTAAAAACGGTCCAGTAGTGAGGGCAGCCCGGAGCGCCAGGCGCGCGGCTTGATGCCGAATGTATTGAGGATCTTGCGGCACGCCAGCACCGCATGTTGCGGCTCGTCGGCGGCGTCGGCGCAGGCGGCATGTGCCTGGGCCGTGGGCTCGTTGACGGTGAAGGAGCGGAAGGCCCGCGCCTCCGCCAGCACGGCCTGCCCCAAAGTGAGCGCCGTGGTCGCTTCGTGGGCGCCGTAGTGATAGGTGCCCCAGAGTGGCGCCGCGCAATCCAGCTGCTTCAGGACCGACAGCATGACCCGTGCTACGTCATCGACCGGGCACGGATTGCCGCGGCGGTCGTCGGCAAGGAGAAGCTCTTCGCGCGTCTGCGCCGCCGCGAGAAAGCGGCCGAGAATGCCGTCCTTGCTGTCGTCGAGCAGCCAGCCGAACCGCAGCAGCACGTGCCGCGGGCAGGCGGCGCGCACGCTCTGCTCGATCCGCCAGAGCGCCTGGCCCCTCAGGCCGAGCGGCTGTGGCTCGTCTTTCTCGCTGTACGCGGTCGCCCGCGCGCCATCGAAAACTTGGTAACTGGAAGGCTGCAGCAGAAGGATCTGGTGGTACTGGCACAGCTCGGCCAGCCGCTCGACGGCGCGCTCCTGGGTCTCCAGGCGCGCCACATCGGCGTCCGCGCGCTGGAACCAGTCGAAATAGAATGCCAGGTTGATCAGCGCATCCGGGCGAGTGTCATCGAGCAGCTGGGTCAGGCTGGAGGCGTCCCAGCCCTGATCAGGCGGGCGAGGCGCGAGGAAACCGATGTTCTCCTCGGCGCCGAGCCGGATCAACGCCTGTCCCAGCGCATTGCCCCCACCCAGAAGCATCAGGCGCATGTGCATGCGGAGCGGATTCCTAGAACGGAATGTCGTCGTCGAAGCTGTCGTAGTCCGGAGCGGGCTGTGCGGCGGGCTGCTGTTGCGGACGCGACTCGCGCGGGGCCTGCTGCTGCGGCTCGCGCTGCGGTTGCGGACGCTGCTGGCGCGGGGCCGAATCGCCATCGTTACCGCCGCGGCCGCCGAGCAGCTGCATGGTGCCGCCCATGTCGACGACGATTTCGGTGGTGTAGCGCTTCACGCCGTCCTTTTCCCACTCGCGGGTCTGCAGACGACCCTCGATGTAGCATTGCGAACCCTTGCGCAGGTACTCGCCGGCGATTTCCGCGACCTTGCCGAAGAACACCACGCGGTGCCATTCGGTACGCTCCTGATTCTGACCGGTCTGCTTGTCTTTCCAGCTGTCGGTGGTTGCCAGAGTCACGTTGGTGACGGCGTTACCATTGGGCAGGTAGCGGGTTTCCGGGTCGCCGCCGACGTTGCCGATCAGAATGACTTTGTTAACCCCACGGGCCATGACGTTCTCCTAGGCTTCGGCACGCCGCGGCGCCGGATCGACCAGGCGCTCGAGGGACGTGCGGTCCAATTGTTCGGTATCCACTTTGACGTAGGCGGCGGCCTCTTCGACCACCACCATGGCATCCGCCACTCCGGGCACTGCCAGTAAACGCTCGGCCAAACCCGCGTCCGCTGCCGCGTCGGGCGACAACGGCAGGCGCAGGCTGGTTACATAAGGCGGTTCGCGCATGGTAACAGCAAACGCCAGCCAAATCGCACAGAGCACGGCGCAGCCGATGAAGACCGCGGCCAGCCCGCCATGCTGGTAGAACCAGCCACCGAGGATGCCGCCGACCGCCGCGCCGAGGAACTGGCTGGTCGAGTACACGCCCATCGCCGTGCCCTTGCCACCCGCCGGCGAGACCTTGCTGATCAGCGAAGGCATGCTGGCCTCCAGCAGGTTGAAGGCGGTGAAGAACACAACGGTGCCGACCACCAATGCCGTCAGGCTGCTGCCGAACAGCCAGAAGAACAGCTCGCAGATCAGCAGCACGCTGATCGCCCCCAGGAGTACGCGCTTCATCTTGCGCTTCTTCTCGGCATAGATGATGAACGGCACCATCGCGAAGAAGCCGATCAGCAGCGCGGTGAGGTAGACCCACCAGTGCTCTTCCTTGGGCAGGCCGGCGCGCTCGACCAGCGCCAGCGGCAGGGCGACGAAACTCGACATCAGCACCGCGTGCAACGCCAGGATTCCGAAGTCCAGACGCAGCAGTTGGCCGTTGCGCAGGGTGGCGCCGAGCGCCTGCTTGGCTACGCCGGACTCGCGGTGCTGCAGGCGGACGTCCGCACGCGGGACGATGAAGGCGATGATGAGGATGCCGACGATGGCCATGGCAGCGGTGACCCAGAACAGCCCGGAAAGGCCGAAGGCGCGGGTCAGCAGCGGGCCGACCACCATCGCCACGGCGAACGACAGGCCGATGCTCATGCCGATCGCTGCCATCGCCTTGGTCCGGTGCTGCTCGCGGGTCAGGTCGGACAGCAGCGCCATGACCGCGGCCGAAATTGCCCCAGCGCCCTGCAGCACCCGGCCGGCGATCACGCCCCAGATGGAGTCGCCATTGGCAGCGAGGACGCTGCCGGCAGCGAAGATCAGCAGGCCGATGTAGATCACCGGAAGTCGTCCGATGCGATCGGAGATGATGCCGAAGGGAATCTGCAGCACGGCCTGGGTCAGGCCGTAGGCACCGATGGCCAGGCCGATGAGCGCGGGCGTGGCGCCGGCGAGGTCCTGCCCATAGGTCGCCAGCACCGGCAGCACCATGAACATGCCCAGCATCCGGAAGGCGAACACCAACGCCAGGCCACCGGCGGCGCGCGTCTCGCTGCCACTCATGCGATCGCTGTACGGATCGTGCATTTGACTCTGCCACCCCTGTTACGAACAGGGCGGGGATTCTACCAGCCCCCATCCCCAAGAGCCCGCGCAAAAGCAGCGAGCGGCGGCTAAACCCTCGCGCGCCCTGCCGGTCAGAGAAAGACCGCGGCGCCCTGACGCGCCGGCCCGCCGATCCGTATACTCATGGGTTTTCGCCCGCCATGCGAGGCTGTTTTGGACAAGATCCTGATCCGTGGGGCTCGTACCCACAACCTGAAGAACATCGACCTCACCCTCCCCCGCGACAAACTCATCGTGATCACCGGCCTGTCCGGCTCCGGAAAATCGTCCCTGGCCTTCGACACGCTCTACGCAGAGGGGCAGCGCCGCTATGTGGAGTCGCTCTCCGCCTACGCCCGGCAGTTCCTCTCGATGATGGAAAAGCCCGACGTGGACACCATCGAAGGGCTGTCCCCGGCGATCTCCATCGAGCAGAAGTCCACCTCGCACAATCCGCGCTCCACCGTCGGCACCATCACCGAGATCTACGACTACCTGCGCCTGCTCTATGCCCGCGTCGGTACGCCGCGCTGCCCGGACCACGACATCCCGCTGGAGGCGCAAACCGTCAGCCAGATGGTCGATCAGGTACTGGCGATGCCCGAGGGCGCCAAGCTGATGCTGCTCGCGCCGATCATTCGCGAGCGCAAGGGCGAGCACCTCTCGGTGTTCGAGGAAATGCGCGCCCAGGGCTTCGTCCGCGCGCGGGTCAACGGCAAGCTCCACGAACTCGACGACCTGCCCAAGCTGGACAAGCAGAAGAAGCACACCATCGAGATCGTGGTCGACCGTTTCAAGGTGCGTGCCGACCTGCAGCAGCGCCTGGCCGAGTCCTTCGAGACCGCGCTGGGCCTGGCCGACGGCATCGCGCTGGTGGCGCCGATGGAAGGCGAAACCGGCGAGGAAACCATCTTTTCGGCGCGCTTCGCCTGCCCGGTCTGCGGGCACTCGATCAGCGAGCTGGAACCGAAGGTGTTTTCCTTCAACAACCCGGCCGGCGCCTGCCCGACCTGCGACGGCCTCGGCGTTAAGCAGTTCTTCGACGCCAAGCGCCTTGTCAACGGCGAGCTGACCCTCGCCGAAGGGGCGATCCGCGGCTGGGATCGGCGCAACGTCTACTACTTCCAGATGCTCGGTTCCCTGGCCAGCCACTATGGCTTCAGCCTGGAAACGCCGTTCGGGCAGATCGGTGCCGACGACCAGAAGGCGATCCTGTTCGGCTCGGGCCGCGAGAGCGTCGACTTCCGCTACCTCAACGACCGGGGCGATATCGTCAAGCGCTCGCACCCGTTCGAGGGGATCATCCCCAACCTCGAACGGCGCTACCGCGAGACCGAATCGCAAACCGTGCGCGAGGAGCTGGCCAAGTTCCTCAGCACCCAGCCCTGCCCGGACTGCAGCGGCACGCGCCTGCGCCGCGAGTCGCGCCATGTGTGGGTGGGCGAGAAGACACTGCCGGCGGTGACCCGCCTGCCGGTCGGCGATGCCAGCGACTATTTCGCCGGGCTCGAGCTGACCGGACAGAAGGGCCAGATCGCCGACAAGATTCTCAAGGAAATCCGCCAGCGCCTGGAGTTCCTGGTCAACGTCGGACTCGACTACCTGACCCTCGACCGCAGCGCGGACACCCTATCCGGCGGCGAGGCGCAGCGCATCCGCCTGGCCAGCCAGATCGGTGCCGGTTTGGTCGGGGTGATGTACATCCTCGACGAACCCTCCATCGGTCTGCACCAGCGCGACAACGAGCGCCTGCTCGGCACGCTCAATCACCTGCGCAACCTGGGCAACACGGTGATCGTCGTGGAGCACGACGAGGACGCCATCCGCCTCGCCGACTACGTCGTCGACATCGGCCCCGGCGCCGGCGTGCATGGCGGGCAGATCGTCGCCGAGGGCACACCGCAGGAAATCATGGATCACCCCGACTCGCTCACGGGCAAGTACCTCTCCGGCCGGGTGAAGATCGCGGTGCCGACGCAGCGCACCCCGCGCGACAAGAAGAAACTGCTCAAGCTCAAGGGCGCGCGCGGCAACAACCTACAGAACGTCAACCTGGAAATCCCGGTTGGCTTGTTGACCTGCGTGACCGGGGTGTCCGGCTCGGGCAAGTCGACGCTGATCAACAACACGCTGTTCCCGATCACCGCCACCGCGCTGAACGGCGCCACCACGCTGGAAGCGGCGGCGCACGATAGCTTCGACGGCCTGCAGCATCTGGACAAGGTGGTCGATATCGACCAGAGCCCGATCGGCCGCACGCCGCGTTCCAACCCGGCGACCTACACCGGCCTGTTCACACCGATCCGCGAGCTGTTCTCCGGTGTGCCGGAGGCCCGCTCGCGCGGCTACAGTCCGGGGCGCTTCTCCTTCAACGTCAAGGGCGGCCGTTGCGAGGCCTGCCAGGGCGACGGCGTGATCAAGGTGGAGATGCACTTCCTGCCGGACATCTACGTGCCTTGCGACGTCTGCAAGGGCAAGCGCTACAACCGCGAGACCCTGGAAGTGAAGTACAAGGGCAAGAGCATCCATGAGGTGCTGGAAATGACTATCGAAGAAGCCCGCGAATTCTTCGAAGCGGTTCCGGCGCTGTCGCGCAAGCTGCAGACGCTGATCGACGTGGGCCTTTCCTACATCAAGCTGGGGCAGAGCGCGACGACGCTGTCCGGCGGCGAGGCGCAGCGCGTCAAGCTGTCGCGTGAGCTGTCCAAGCGCGACACCGGCAAGACGCTGTACATCCTCGACGAGCCCACCACCGGCCTGCACTTCGCCGACATCCAGCAGTTGCTCGACGTGCTGCACCGGTTGCGCGACCACGGCAACACCGTGGTGGTCATCGAGCACAACCTGGACGTGATCAAGACCGCCGACTGGCTGGTGGACCTCGGCCCGGAAGGCGGCTCCAAGGGCGGCCAGATCATTGGCAGCGGCACGCCCGAAGAGCTCGCCGCCCTATCCCAGTCCTACACCGGGCATTTCCTCAAGCCTCTGCTGGAACGCGACAAGGCCTGAGTGCAGCACAAAAACAAAAAGCCCCGCATTCGCGGGGCTTTTCGTTCGAGACGAGCAACCTTACATCTTCGACTGCAGGTAGTTCTGCAAACCGATGCGGTCGATCAGGCCCAGCTGCTGCTCCAGCCAGTAGGCGTGATCTTCTTCGGTGTCCTTGAGTTGCAGTTCCAGTATCTCGCGGCTCTCGTAGTCGCCGCACTTCTCGCAAAGCGCGATGCCCTGGGCCAACGCCGCACGCACCTGGTATTCCAGGGCGAGGTCGGCCCGCAGCATTTCCGGCACGCTGGTGCCGGTGTTCAGCGGCTCCGGAGTCATGTCCGGCACTCCTTCCAGGAACAGGATACGCTTGAGCAACGCGTCCGCGTGCTGGGTTTCCTCCTCCATCTCGTGGTTGATCCGCTCGTAAAGCTCGGTGAGCCCCCAGTCGGCATACATCCGCGAGTGCAGGAAGTACTGGTCGCGAGCGGCCAGCTCACCCTTGAGCAGACCGATGAAATAATTGATGACTTCCGCTTCGCCGCGCATGCCGAGCTCTCCAGGAAAAACGCCAAGGTGGTGGATTATCGCCTAAAAGGCGATGACTCAGAGCAACACCGACGACGGGACATAAAAAAAGCCGCCTGCATCGCTGCAGGCGGCCTCTGGAACCGAGCGCGGGATCACATCACCCGGTTGAGATCGACACCGAGCCCGGCCGCCACGCCCGCCCCGTAGGCGGGATCGGCTCGCAGGAAATGCGCGATCTGGCGCACCTGTACCTCGCGGCTAACCGAACCCATGGCGCCGACGATATTGCCGATCAACAGCGCTTTCTGCTCGGCATTCATCAGACGGAACAGATCGCCAGCCTGACTGAAGTAATCGTCATCAGTGCGGTGATCGTAACGGTCGGCCGCGCCGGAGAGCGCCAGCGCCGGCTCGCGATACTCGGGAGCCTGCTTGGGCGCCTGGCTGTAGCTGTTGGGCTCGTAGTTGGGCCGCGCGCCGCCATTGCCATCGAAACGCATGGCGCCATCGCGCTGGTAGTTGCTGTAGCCGCTCAAAGGCGCGTTCACTGGCAACTGCTGATAGTTGGTGCCCACCCGGTGACGCTGCGCATCGGCATAGGCGAACACGCGCCCTTGCAACATTCGATCGGGCGACAATCCGACGCCAGGCACCACATTGCTCGGAGCGAGGGCGACCTGCTCGACCTCGGCAAAGTAGTTCGCCGGGTTGCGGTTGAGCTCGAACTCGCCCACCTCGATCAGCGGAAACTCCTTCTGCGACCACACCTTGGTCACGTCGAACGGATTCACCGCCCGACTAGCCGCTTGCTCCTCGCTCATGACCTGCATGCATACCCGCCATTTCGGGAATTCGCCACGCTCGATTGCCTCGAACAGATCGCGCTGGGCGTAATCGGGATCACTACCCGCCAGGCGCGTGGCCTCGCTCGGATGGAGGTTCTTGATGCCCTGCCGGGACTTGTAGTGCCACTTCACCCAGTGACGCTGCCCCTCGGCGTTGATCAGGCTGAAGGTATGGCTGCCGAAACCGTGCATGAAGCGATAGCCGTCCGGAATCCCCCGATCGGAGAACAGGATGGTGACCTGATGCAGCGACTCCGGCGACAGCGACCAGAAATCCCACATCGCCTGGGGGCTCTTAAGGTTGCTCTGCGCCAGACGTTTCTGGGTATGGATGAAGTCGGGAAATTTCAGTGGGTCGCGAATGAAGAACACCGGGGTATTGTTGCCGACCACGTCCCAGTTACCCTCTTCGGTATAGAAGCGCAGCGCGAAACCGCGCGGATCTCGCTCGGTGTCGGCAGAGCCGCGCTCACCACCGACGGTGGAGAAGCGAAGGAACACTGGAGTCTGCTTATCGACGGAATCGAACAGCCTGGCGCTGCTGTAGCGGCTCATATCCTGCGTCACCTTGAAGGTGCCGTAGGCCGCCGAGCCCTTGGCGTGAACGCGGCGCTCGGGGATCACCTCGCGATTGAAGTGGGCGAGCTTTTCGACCAGATGGAAGTCGTCCAGCAGCAGCGGGCCACGCGGACCTGCAGAGCGCGAATTCTGGTTGTCGGCGACCGGCACGCCACCGGCGGTGGTCAGAATGGTCTTCTGGGTCATGCTCATCTCCATGTCTAAAGCGTCTTAGAGGCCGCAACTCGGCTTGGAGAGAAATGAAACGAGGCGCTGCTGGGCTCAAATTCATTGACTGGCTGAAGCCAATAGACTCAGACAATGATGACGGCAGCGGCCTAGAAGCGTTTCTGCGCACGAAAGAAAACGCCCCGACAAGTCGGGGCGTTTTCCTGAACTCCGCGAACCGCTACTGCGGCTCGCCGAGTCGATCCTGCTACTGCTTACTCGGCAGCTACGGCTTCACCGGCGGACTGACGATCCACCAGCTCGACATAGGCCATCGGAGCGTTGTCCCCGGCGCGGAAGCCGCACTTGAGGATGCGCAGGTAGCCACCTTGACGGTTGGCGTAGCGCTTGCCCAGATCGTTGAACAGTTTACCGACGATGGCTTTCGAACGAGTACGGTCGAAGGCCAGGCGGCGGTTTGCCACGCTGTCTTCCTTGGCCAGGGTGATCAGCGGCTCGGCAACGCGACGCAGCTCCTTGGCTTTCGGCAGGGTGGTTTTGATCAGTTCGTGCTCGAACAGCGACACCGCCATGTTCTGGAACATGGCCTTGCGGTGGGCGCTGGTGCGGCTCAGGTGACGGCCACTTTTACGATGACGCATGATTGAAATTCCTTACCAAACTTTCGGTTCGGTGATTACGGACGATCAGGCAGTAGCCTTGTCGTCCTTCTTCAGACTTGCCGGCGGCCAGTTATCGAGGCGCATACCGAGGGACAGACCGCGGGAAGCCAGAACGTCCTTGATCTCGGTCAGGGACTTCTTGCCAAGGTTCGGAGTTTTCAACAGCTCGACTTCGGTGCGCTGGATCAGATCACCGATGTAGTAGATGTTCTCCGCCTTGAGGCAGTTGGCCGAACGCACGGTCAGCTCCAGGTCGTCGACCGGGCGCAGCAGGATCGGATCGATCTCGTCTTCCTGCTCCACAACAACAGGCTCGCTGTCACCCTTGAGGTCCACGAACGCGGCCAGCTGCTGCTGCAGGATGGTCGCGGCACGACGGATGGCCTCTTCAGGGTCCAGGGTACCGTTGGTTTCCAGATCGATGACGAGCTTGTCCAGGTTGGTACGCTGCTCGACGCGAGCGTTTTCGACAACGTAGGCAACACGGCGAACCGGGCTGAACGAAGAGTCGAGCTGCAAGCGACCAATGCTGCGGCTTTCATCTTCATCGCTCTGGCGCGAGTCGGCGGGCTCATAGCCGCGACCACGAGCGATTTTCAGCTTCATGTTCAGTGCGCCATTGGACGCCAGGTTGGCGATCACATGGTCGCCATTGACGATCTCGACATCGTGATCCAGCTGAATATCGGAAGCAGTGACCGCGCCCGAACCCTTCTTGCTCAGGTTCAGCGTGACTTCGTCACGGCCGTGCAGCTTGATCGCGAGGCCTTTCAGGTTGAGCAGGATCTCAATTACGTCTTCCTGCACACCTTCGATGGCACTGTACTCATGGAGTACGCCATCGATCTCGGCCTCGACGACTGCACAGCCGGGCATGGAGGACAACAGGATGCGACGCAGCGCGTTGCCCAGGGTATGGCCGAAACCGCGCTCGAGAGGCTCGAGCGTGATCTTGGCGCGGGTCGAACTGACCACCTGCACATCGATATGGCGGGGGGTCAGGAACTCATTTACCGAACTCTGCATGGATACACCTATTTTCTAGCCCTTACTTGGAGTAGAGCTCGACAATCAGGTTTTCGTTGATGTCGGCGGACAGATCACTACGAGCCGGCACATTCTTGAATACGCCAGTCTTTTTCTCGGTGTCCACTTCGACCCACTCGACGCGACCGCGCTGAGCGCACAGATCGAGCGCTTGAACGATGCGCAGCTGATTCTTCGACTTCTCGCGAACGGCTACCACGTCACCCGGGCGAACCTGGAAGGACGGGATGTTTACCGTTTTACCGTTGATGCTGATCGCTTTGTGCGAAACCAGCTGGCGGGACTCGGAACGGGTGGAACCGAAGCCCATGCGATAGACGACGTTGTCCAGACGGCACTCGAGCAGTTGCAGGAGGTTTTCACCGGTAGCGCCTTTACGACCGGCAGCTTCCTTGTAGTAACCGCTGAACTGACGCTCAAGTACACCGTAGATACGACGAACTTTCTGCTTCTCGCGCAACTGGGTACCGTAGTCGGACAGACGACCACGGCGCTGGCCGTGAACGCCCGGCGGCTGCTCGATATTGCATTTCGATTCAAGCGCGCGCGCACCACTCTTCAGGAAGAGATCAGTGCCTTCACGACGGGACAGTTTGCATTTGGGACCAATGTAACGAGCCATTTCTCACTGTCTCCTATTACACGCGACGCTTCTTCGGCGGACGGCATCCGTTATGCGGGATGGGCGTCACGTCGGTGATGCTGGCGATTTTGTAACCGCAGCCATTGAGTGCGCGCACAGCGGACTCACGACCAGGGCCAGGGCCTTTGACGTTGACGTCAAGGTTTTTCAGACCGTATTCCAGAGCAGCTTGACCTGCGCGCTCTGCTGCCACCTGGGCGGCGAACGGAGTGCTCTTACGCGAGCCACGAAAACCCGAACCCCCGGAAGTAGCCCAGGACAACGCGTTGCCCTGACGGTCAGTGATGGTAACGATGGTGTTATTGAAAGACGCGTGGATGTGGGCAATCCCATCAACCACTGTCTTTTTGACTTTTTTACGAGGACGAGCAGCTGGCTTAGCCATGACTTAATTCCTGTCGATTCGCGGGCGCAATTACTTGCGGATCGGCTTACGCGGACCCTTGCGGGTACGGGCGTTGGTCTTGGTACGCTGACCACGAACCGGCAAGCCGCGACGGTGACGCAGGCCGCGATAGCAACCCAGGTCCATCAGACGCTTGATGTTCATGTTGATTTCGCGGCGCAGGTCACCTTCAGTGGTGAGCTTTGCAACTTCGCCACGCAGCTGTTCGATCTGCTCGTCGGACAGATCCTTGATCTTTGCCGCCGGGTTGACCCCGGTGGTGGCGCAAATGGTTTGCGCCGTGGTGCGACCAACACCGTAGATGTAGGTCAGCGAGATAACAGTATGCTTGTTATCTGGAATGTTGACGCCTGCAATACGGGCCATTCAGTGGAACTCCAATTGACAGCTACCTACGCCCCGGAAGCCAAGAAAAGGGCGCGAGATATTAGCGCTGTAATAACAAATAAGCAACCCGGCAGCGCACTAGCTGCCGGGTTATCGACGCTCAGGTCACTCAGCCTTGGCGCTGCTTGTGACGCGGCTCCGCGCTGCAGATCACGCGCACGACACCGTCGCGACGAATGATTTTGCAGTTGCGGCACAGCTTTTTCACCGATGCACGAACTTTCATCACCAACTCCTCGAACCTTACGGACGTATCAGCGGAGCATTCCGCCGCCATAGCCCTTCAGGTTGGCTTTCTTCATCAGGGATTCGTACTGGTGCGAAACGAGGTGGGATTGCACTTGGGCCATAAAGTCCATGACAACCACAACAACGATCAGCAACGAAGTCCCGCCAAGGTAGAACGGTACGTTGGCAGCCACCACCAAGAACTGGGGCAGCAGGCACACGGCCGTCATGTACAGAGCACCGAACATGGTCAAGCGGGTCAGAACGCCATCGATATAGCGCGCCGACTGCTCGCCCGGACGGATACCCGGAATAAAGGCACCGGACTTCTTCAGGTTTTCCGCTACGTCTTTCGGGTTGAACATCAGTGCCGTGTAGAAGAAGCAGAAGAAGATGATCCCTGCACTAAACAGCAGAATGTTCAACGGCTGACCAGGAGCGATCGCCTGCGAGATATCCTGCAGCCAGCTCATGTTGCTGGACTGGCCGAACCACTGCCCCAGCGAGGCCGGGAACAGCAGGATACTGCTGGCGAAAATGGCCGGAATAACGCCCGCCATGTTCACTTTCAACGGCAGGTGGCTGGTCTGCGCAGCGAAGACCTTGCGGCCCTGCTGACGCTTCGCGTAGTGCACCGCAATACGACGCTGACCACGTTCAATGAACACCACGAAACCGATGATCGCCACCGCTAGCAAACCGACAGCCAGCAACGCGATGATATTGATATCGCCCTGCCTGGCCGACTCGAAGGACTGCCCGATCGCACGCGGCAGGCCGGCGACGATGCCAGAGAAAATCAGCATCGAGATACCGTTACCCACGCCGCGCTCGGTGATCTGCTCACCCAGCCACATCATGAACATCGCCCCCGCCACAAAGGTGGAGACAGCCACGAAGTAGAAGCCGAAATCGATCGAGAACGCCACGCCCTGACTGGCAAGACCAACGGACATGCCGATGGCCTGAACAATCGCCAGCACCAGAGCGCCGTAGCGGGTGTATTGGCTGATCTTGCGTCGACCAGCCTCACCTTCCTTCTTCAACTGCTCCAGCTGCGGGCTGACGGCGGTCATCAGCTGCATGATGATCGATGCCGAGATGTACGGCATGATCCCCAACGCAAAGATGCTCATCCGCTCCAGCGCGCCGCCGGAAAACATGTTGAACAAGCTAAGAATGGTCCCCTCATTCTGCCGAAACAGATCCGCCAGCCGGTCCGGATTGATACCCGGCACTGGGATGTGCGCCCCTATCCGATAGACGATGATCGCCAGGAACAGGAAGCGCAGCCGAGCCCAGAGTTCGGACAACCCGCCATTGCTGAGCGCAGAGAGAGCACCTTGCTTAGCCATTTAGTCCTCGAATTTGCCGCCAGCTGCTTCGATGGCCGCACGCGCACCTTTGGTGGCGGCGATGCCTTTCAGGGTGACAGCGCGAGTAACGTCACCGGACAGCATGATTTTCACACGCTGAACGCTTTGGTTGATCACGTTGGCATCCTTGAGCGACTGCAGAGTCACGATATCGCCTTCTACTTTGGCCAGCTCGGAGGTACGCACTTCTGCGCGATCCATGGCTTTCAGCGAAACGAAACCGAACTTCGGCAGACGGCGATGCAGCGGCTGTTGACCGCCTTCAAAGCCAGGAGCGATGGTGCCACCGGAGCGGGAGGTCTGACCTTTGTGGCCACGGCCACCGGTCTTGCCCAAGCCACTACCTATACCACGGCCCGGACGATGCTTTTCGCGACGGGAACCCGGCGCCGGACTCAGATCATTGAGTTTCATCGATTAACCCTCGACGCGCAGCATGTAGTAAGCCTTGTTGATCATCCCGCGATTTTCGGGAGTATCCAGGACTTCTACAGTGTGACCGATGCGACGCAGACCCAGACCCTTAACGCACAGTTTGTGGTTGGGGATACGGCCGGTCATGCTTTTGATCAGCGTAACTTTTACGGTAGCCATGATCAGAAGATCTCCTCAACGCTCTTGCCGCGCTTGGCAGCAATGGACGAAGGGGACTGCATGGTCTTCAGACCCTTGAAGGTGGCATGAACCACGTTCACCGGGTTTGTCGAGCCATAGCACTTGGCCAGAACGTTCTGCACACCGGCCACTTCCAGCACGGCACGCATGGCGCCGCCGGCGATGATCCCGGTACCTTCAGAAGCAGGCTGCATGAACACCTTGGAGGCGCCATGTGCGGACTTGATCGCGTACTGCAGGGTGGTGCCGTTCAGATCGACTTGGATCATGTTACGACGCGCAGCTTCCATCGCTTTCTGGATAGCAGCAGGTACTTCACGGGACTTGCCACGACCGAAGCCGACACGACCCTTGCCATCACCAACGACGGTCAGAGCGGTGAAGGTGAAGATACGACCACCCTTCACGGTCTTGGCGACGCGGTTAACCTGCACCAGTTTTTCGACGTAGCCTTCGTCGCGACTGTCGTCGCGATTATCGCGATCGCGTCTTTGCTCGTTATTTGCCATAACTTAGAACTCCAGCCCGCCTTCACGAGCAGCATCAGCCAGCGCCTTGACGCGGCCGTGGTACTTGAAGCCAGAACGATCGAACGCTACCTGGGTGACGCCAGCTGCTTTCGCACGCTCGGCAACCAACAGACCGACCTTCTTGGCCGCGTCGACATTGCCGGTGGCAGCGTCACGCAGTTCTTTGTCCAAGGTCGAAGCGCTGGCCAGGACCTTGCCGCCGTCGGCCGAAAGGACCTGGGCGTAGATGTGCTGGGAAGAGCGGTACACACAAAGGCGTACGGTTTCCAGCTCGCGCATCTTCAGGCGTGCCTTGCGAGCGCGACGCAGACGAGTTTCTTTCTTTACGCTCATTTGCTATGCCCTACTTCTTCTTAGCTTCTTTACGACGGACGACTTCGTCCGAGTAACGCACGCCCTTGCCTTTGTAAGGCTCTGGCGGACGGAAGTCGCGGATCTCTGCAGCCACCTGACCGACCAGTTGCTTGTCGATACCCTTGATCAGGATATCGGTCTGGCTGGGGGTTTCAGCGGTGATGCCTTGCGGCAGTTCATAATCCACCGGGTGCGAGAAGCCGAGAGCCAGGGACAGCACTTGACCTTTGGCTTGCGCCTTGTAACCAACACCAACCAGCTGGAGCTTGCGCTCGAAGCCTTGGCTAACGCCAATTACCATGTTGTTGACCAACGCACGGGTGGTACCGGCCATGGCTTTGTTCTGCAGGTCGCCATTGCGAGCAGCGAAGCGCAGCTCACCGGATTCCTGCAGCACTTCCACTGACGGATGCACATTCAGTTCGAGAGCGCCCTTGGCACCCTTCACCGAAAGCTGCTGACCGGCGAGATTGATCTCAACTCCAGCGGGCAGCTTGACGGGGTTCTTAGCAACGCGAGACATGCTTATCCCCCCCTTAAAACACAGTGCAAAGCACTTCGCCGCCAACGCCAGCGGCGCGAGCAGCGCGATCAGTCATCACACCTTTGTTGGTGGAGACGATCGAAACGCCCAGGCCGCCACGAACTTTCGGCAGCTGGTCGACGGATTTGTACTGGCGCAGGCCAGGACGGCTGACGCGCTTCAGCTCCTCGATGACCGGACGGCCTTCGAAGTACTTCAGCTCGATAGACAGCTGCGGCTTGATATCGCTGCTGATCTGGAAACCCGTGATGTAACCCTCGCTCTTCAGAACGTTGGCTACCGCCACCTTCAGCGTGGAAGACGGCATGCTTACGACGGTCTTCTCAGCCATCTGGGCATTACGGATACGAGTTAGCATGTCCGCTAACGGGTCCTGCATACTCATGGGCTAGTTGCTCCTAATACAAGAAAAACGGCCTTACGGCTCACTAGTCACCAAGAACCGAGGGGCAATTCAAAAGCCCTGGCTCTGGCGAGCCGGCAATTCTAGAGACTGTTCATAAACGAATCAAGCCCCAAAGGGGCTTGATTCAATAAGCGATCAAATAAGCGCGGATCTGGTTAACTCCGCCTGCTCATCCGGCGCTCGATTACCAGCTGGCCTTGACCAGACCTGGTACGTCACCGCGCATGGCGGCCTGGCGCAGCATGTTACGACCGAGGCCGAACTTGCGATACACGCCATGCGGACGACCGGTCAGGCGGCAGCGGTTACGCAGGCGCGAGGCGCTGGCGTCACGGGGCTGCTTCTGCAAGGCGACCTGAGCTTCCCAGCGCGCTTCCGGACTGGTGTTCGGATTGGCGATGGTAGCTTTCAGCTCGGCACGCTTCTTGGCGTACTTGGCTACCGTTTGCTGACGCTTCAGCTCACGGTTTTTCATGCTCTGTTTGGCCATTTCCTACTCCAATCAGTTGCGGAACGGGAAGTTGAAGGCGCGCAGCAGCGCACGACCTTCATCATCGGTACGGGCAGTGGTAGTCAGGGTGATGTCCAGACCGCGCAGTGCATCGATTTTGTCGTAATCGATTTCCGGGAAGATGATCTGCTCTTTCACGCCCATGCTGTAGTTGCCACGACCATCGAAGGACTTGGCATTCAGGCCGCGGAAGTCACGCACGCGCGGCAGGGAGATGGCGAGCAGACGATCGAGGAATTCGTACATCCGATCGCGACGCAGGGTAACCTTGATACCGATCGGCCAGCCTTCGCGCACCTTGAAACCGGCGATCGACTTGCGAGCGTAGGTAACAATGGCTTTCTGGCCAGTGATCTTCTCCAGGTCGGCAACAGCGTGCTCGATGACTTTCTTGTCGCCGATCGCTTCGCCAAGACCCATGTTCAGGGTGATTTTAGTAACGCGCGGAACTTCCATCACGTTCGCCAGCTGAAGCTGTTCTTTCAGCTTGGGCGCGATTTCCTTCCGATAAATCTCTTTCAGTCGTGCCATGGTGATTTACCTAGCGATGCTCAAGCATCGACCGCTTTTTGGGTCGACTTGAAGACACGAATTTTCTTGCCTTCTTCTACCTTGAAACCAACGCGGTCAGCCTTGTTGGTTTCGGCATTGAAGATGGCGACGTTGGAGACGTGCAGAGGCGCCTCCTTCTCGACGATACCGCCTTGTACGCCCGACATCGGGTTCGGCTTGGTATGGCGCTTCACTAGGTTGATCCCACCAACGACCAGACGGTCGTCAGCGAGAACCTTGAGCACCTTGCCACGCTTGCCCTTGTCTTTGCCGGCGATGACGATGATCTCGTCGTCACGACGAATCTTTTGCATGACGGCTTCTCCTTACAGCACTTCGGGGGCGAGCGAGACGATCTTCATGAACTTCTCAGAGCGAAGTTCACGAGTCACCGGCCCGAAGATACGGGTGCCGATCGGCTCCTGCTTGTTGTTCAGCAGAACAGCCGCGTTGCCGTCGAAGCGGATGATGGAACCATCCGGACGACGAACGCCGTGACGAGTGCGGACCACGACAGCGGTCATCACTTGGCCTTTCTTCACCTTGCCGCGAGGAATTGCTTCCTTCACGGTTACTTTGATGATGTCACCGATGCCGGCATAGCGACGATGCGAGCCGCCGAGCACCTTGATGCACATTACGCGACGTGCGCCGCTGTTATCGGCGACATCGAGCATGGATTGAGTCTGAATCATACCTTTCTCCGACCCTTAGTCTCTTAGACTTCCACCGCGCGCTCGACGACTTCCACCAGCATCCAAGACTTAGTCTTGGCCAGCGGACGGGTCTCGCGAATGGTGACCTTGTCGCCGATACGGCACTGGTTGGTTTCATCGTGAGCGTGCAACTTGGTCGAACGCTTGACGTACTTACCGTAGATCGGGTGCTTTACGCGGCGCTCGATCAGGACGGTGATGGTTTTGTCCATCTTGTCGCTGACGACACGGCCGGTCAGCGTACGGACGGTTTTCTGAGCTTCAGCCATGATCACTTACCTGCTTGCTGGTTGAGCACAGTTTTCACGCGAGCGATGTCGCGCTTCACTTGCGAGAGCAGGTGAGACTGCCCCAACTGGCCAGTTGCCTTCTGCATGCGCAGATTGAACTGGTCGCGCAGCAGGCCGAGCAGTTGCTCGTTCAGCTGCTGAACCGATTGTTCACGAAGTTCATTCGCTTTCATCACATCACCGTCCGCTTAACAAAGGAGGTGGCGAGCGGCAGCTTTGCAGCAGCCAGGGCGAATGCTTCGCGCGCCAGCTCTTCGGAAACACCCTCGATCTCGTAAAGCACCTTGCCCGGCTGAATCTGGGCTACCCAGTACTCGACGTTGCCCTTCCCTTTACCCATACGAACTTCGAGGGGCTTCTTGGTGACAGGCTTATCGGGGAAAACGCGGATCCAGATCTTGCCGCCACGTTTCACGTGACGGGTCAGGGCCCGGCGCGCGGATTCGATCTGACGAGCGGTGAGACGACCACGGGCTACGGACTTCAGAGCAAACTCGCCGAAGCTGACTTTGCTACCGCGCTGAGCCAGACCACGGTTGTGGCCGGTCATCTGCTTGCGGAACTTCGTACGCTTTGGTTGCAACATTTGGCGTACTCCTTACTTAGCGGCTTTTTTACGAGGCGCGGGCGCTTGAGGTTTCAGTTCTTCCTGGCGACCACCAATCACTTCGCCTTTGAAGATCCAAACCTTCACACCGATCACACCGTAAGTGGTGTGCGCTTCGTACGTGGCATAGTCGATGTCGGCACGCAGGGTGTGCAGGGGCACACGACCTTCGCGATACCACTCGGTACGGGCAATCTCTGCACCGCCCAAACGACCGCTCACTTGGATTTTGATGCCCTTGGCACCAATACGCATGGCGTTCTGTACAGCGCGCTTCATGGCGCGACGGAACATCACACGACGCTCCAGCTGCTGAGCAACGCTCTGTGCAACCAGCATACCGTCGAGCTCCGGCTTGCGGATCTCTTCGATGTTGATGTGCACGGGCACACCCATTTGCTTGGTCAGGTCCTGACGCAGCTTCTCAACATCTTCACCTTTCTTGCCGATCACAATGCCGGGACGAGCGGTGTGGATGGTGATGCGTGCGGTTTGTGCCGGACGATGAATGTCGATACGGCTTACGGACGCGCTTTTTAGTTTGTCTTGGAGATACTCACGAACCTTCAGGTCGGCGAGCAGATAATCGGCATAAGTGCGCTTATCGGCATACCAAACGGAGGTGTGCTCCTTGACGATTCCCAGGCGAATGCCAGTGGGATGTACTTTCTGACCCATCTGAACGACTCCGTTACTTGTCCGCAACCTTGACAGTGATATGGCAAGACCGCTTGACGATGCGATCAGCGCGGCCTTTGGCACGCGGCATGATGCGCTTCAGCGAACGCCCCTCGTTGACGAAGACCGTGGAAACCTTGAGGTCGTCCACGTCAGCGCCTTCGTTGTGCTCGGCGTTGGCTACGGCCGACTCCAGCACTTTCTTCATGATCTCGGCAGCTTTCTTACTACTGAAAGCCAGGAGGTTGAGCGCTTCGCCCACCTTCTTCCCGCGGATCTGGTCGGCGACCAAGCGGGCTTTCTGGGCGGAGATTCGAGCGCCCGACAGCTTAGCGGCTACTTCCATCGTTCCTTACCCCTTAACGCTTGGCTTTCTTGTCAGCCGCGTGCCCACGATAAGTGCGGGTACCGGCGAACTCGCCCAGTTTGTGGCCGACCATGTCTTCGTTCACGAGAACGGGGACATGCTGACGACCGTTATGCACAGCAATGGTCAGACCGACCATTTGCGGCAGGATGATAGAGCGACGCGACCAGGTTTTAACCGGCTTGCGATCGTTCTTTTCCGCCGCCACTTCGACTTTCTTCAACAGGTGAAGGTCGATGAAAGGACCTTTTTTCAGAGAACGTGGCACAGTCGTATACCTCTATTTACTTGCGGCGGCGGACGATCATTTTGTCGGTGCGCTTGTTCGCACGAGTCTTCGCGCCCTTGGTCGGGAAGCCCCATGGAGACACCGGATGACGGCCACCAGAGGTACGACCTTCACCACCACCGTGCGGGTGGTCTACCGGGTTCATTGCCACACCGCGAACGGTCGGGCGAACACCACGCCAGCGCTTGGCACCGGCTTTACCCAGCGAACGCAGGCTGTGCTCGGAGTTCGAGACTTCGCCCAGGGTCGCACGGCATTCGGACAACACTTTGCGCATCTCGCCGGAGCGAAGACGAAGGGTTACGTAGACACCCTCACGAGCGACCAGCTGAGCCGAAGCACCAGCGGAACGCGCGATCTGTGCACCCTTACCTGGTTTCAGCTCGATACCGTGAACGGTGGAACCGACCGGAATGTTGCGCAGCTGCAGGGTGTTGCCAGCCTTAATCGGCGCGTGGGCACCGGAGATCAGTTGGTCGCCGGCACTCACGCCCTTCGGCGCGATGATGTAACGACGCTCGCCGTCTGCGTAAAGCAGCAGAGCGATGTGCGCGGTACGGTTCGGGTCATATTCGATGCGCTCGACGGTGGCAGGAATGCCATCCTTGTTGCGGCGAAAATCGACCAGACGATAATGCTGCTTGTGACCACCACCGATATGACGAGTAGTGATACGACCGTTATTGTTACGGCCGCCAGACTTCGACTTCTTCTCCAGCAGGGGAGCGTAAGGCGCGCCTTTGTGCAGGTCCTGGTTGACAACCTTGACCACGAAACGGCGGCCAGCGGAAGTCGGTTTGCATTTAACGATTGCCATGATGCACCCCTTTACTCAGCGCTGTTGGCGAAATCGAGATCCTGGCCTGGTTGAAGAGCGATGTACGCCTTCTTCCAGTCGTTACGCTTGCCCAGGCCGCGAGCAGTACGCTTGGTCTTGCCCTGAACATTCAGGGTACTGACCTTGGCGACTTTCACGCTGAACAGGCTTTCGACGGCCTTCTTGATTTCCAGCTTGGTTGCATCAGTGGCAACCTTGAAAACGAATTGGCTCTTGCTGTCCGCCAGCCCTGTGGCTTTCTCGGAGACGTGCGGACCAAGCAGCACTTTGAATACGCGTTCCTGGTTCATCCCAGCAGCTCCTCGAATTTCTTCACGGCCGACACGGTGATCAGCACCTTGTCGTAGGCGATGAGGCTGACCGGATCGGAACCCTGGACATCACGCACATCAACGTGCTGCAGGTTGCGGGCAGCCAGGTACAGGTTCTGGTCGAGCGCATCGGTAACGATCAGCACGTCGTTCAGACCCAGGCCATCCAGCTTGCTCAGCAGGCCTTTGGTTTTCGGAGCATCGACGACGAAGTCTTCAACCACGACCAGACGCTCGGAGCGCACCAACTCGGAGAGGATGGAGCGCAGAGCTGCGCGATACATCTTCTTGTTGAGCTTCTGCGAGTGATCCTGCGGCTTGGCAGCGAAGGTGGTACCACCGGAGCGCCAGATGGGGCTGCGGATGGTGCCAGCACGAGCACGACCGGTGCCCTTCTGACGCCACGGCTTCTTGCCACCGCCGCGAACCTCGGAGCGGGTCTTCTGTGCGCGAGTGCCTTGACGGCCACCAGCCATATAGGCAACGACAGCCTGGTGAACCAGAGTCTCATTGAACTCGCCACCGAAAGTGCTTTCGGAAACTTCGATCGCCTGAGCGCCATTTACATTCAATTGCATCTCAGCATTCCCCCTTAACCGCGAGCCTTGGCAGCCGGACGCACGACGACATCACCGCCGGTAGCGCCAGGAACGGCACCCTTGACCAGCAGCAGATTACGTTCAGCATCGACACGCACAACTTCCAGGGACTGTACGGTCACGCGCTCAGCGCCCATGTGACCGGACATTTTCTTGCCCTTGAATACACGACCAGGAGTCTGGCACTGGCCAATGGAGCCCGGGACGCGGTGGGATACGGAGTTACCGTGAGTGTTGTCCTGACCACGGAAATTCCAGCGCTTAATGGTACCGGCAAAGCCTTTACCCTTGGACTGACCGGTGACATCCACCAGTTGACCCGCTTGGAAAATTTCAGCGTTGATCTGATCGCCAGCCTGGTAGTCGCCTTCTTCAAGACGGAATTCCCAGACGCCACGACCAGCAGCGACGTTCGCCTTGGCAAAGTGACCGGCTTGCGCCTTGGTCACGCGAGAGGCACGACGCTCACCGACAGTTACCTGTACGGCGCGATAGCCATCGCTCTCTTCATTCTTGAACTGGGTGACGCGATTCGGCTCGATCTCAATGACCGTGACCGGAATGGAGACACCATCTTCGGTGAAAATGCGGGTCATGCCGCACTTACGACCGATTACACCAATAGTCATGTTGTAACCTCATGAGTGTACGGGGCTTTCACCCGCTATGGCCGCCCATTTCAGAGCGTTACACGACTAGCTCCGAGGGGAGTTAGCCGAGGCTGATCTGCACTTCAACGCCAGCCGCAAGATCGAGCTTCATCAGCGCATCGACGGTTTTGTCCGTCGGCTGAACGATATCCAGCACACGCTTATGGGTACGAATTTCATACTGGTCGCGCGCGTCTTTGTTGACGTGCGGAGAAACCAGAACGGTGTACCGCTCCTTACGGGTAGGCAGAGGAATCGGACCACGCACCTGAGCACCAGTACGTTTCGCGGTTTCCACGATTTCCTGGGTAGATTGATCAATCAGGCGATGGTCAAAAGCCTTCAACCGAATACGGATTTGTTGGTTTTGCATTTGACAGACTCCAAGTTGCCTTCCCCACCGAGCGCAATACGCCCGATAAAAGGAGGCGTGATTGTACGGATGCACTCTTGGGGTGTCAATAAATGATCAACAAATAGAAAAGGCCCCCGGAGGGGCCTTTTCAGTGATCGTCGATTACTCGATGATCTTGGC